>CAYJUB010000251.1:0-4343 GCA_964373145.1 uncultured Moraxellaceae bacterium | reverse complement strand
ATTTACGCTTTATGACGCGCGCAAAACGCGGAAACCCATCAGATGGTTTAATGTTGTTAGATACGTTGTCGCAAAGAGAGGCTGCTGAAAAGGATGCTAAACAACATTAATGTGGGCTGAGTAATTTTCAACGAAGCGCTGGGGCAATTCACCAGCTTTCGTTTATTTTCGAGAAGTAACTAAATAACAATCCAATTCATTAGCGTTACAAACCAAAGAAAAACAAATATCACGACCCCAACTTGAAAAATCCATTCTGAATTAAGGAAAATGCCTGTCATTAAGATAGGTACAGCAATAAAAGCCATTGATAAAAAGATTATCAAATGTCTTCTATATGCTGACTTACTTTTTATATTTGAATTCAAATCTAAATCCATAGTTCATCTCGAACCTATTTTGATTCTTGACCCACACCTCGCATCGCACTTTCCATCATTTTCAAAGTCGATTCACTTTCATAAAACGGCGTGAGTTGGCGTGTGATCAAATCGCGGATATAACCACGATCATCTAAAACTTTAATCGCCATTGGCGCAAAGCGTTCAACTTCTGCGAGCATATGCGCGCGGGTAATACCAACTTCATCGAGTAAGTCGGTCAGCGGAACCTCCTCATAAGCATCAAAAAATACATCGATGCCTGTATAAATCAGTCGTTGAATATATTCCGTTTGGCGAAGTCTGCGCCATTCGTCATAACCCAGCACGAAAAATTCTTCGATATCCAGCGGATTAAGACCTTCAGCAAATTGTGAGATCGACTCGTCACGAACGGCTTGCCAAAGCTGCCAAATCGCATCGCGCCAAACGCTCTCATCTAACTCGCCGAGTTCGATACAACTTTGCTGAATCGTTTTGGAAACGGATTGTCTGAGTTTTTTCTCTAAAAATTCTTCTTGTGATCGAACGGTGCTATTCAGTTTACGGCGAATACCCGTCGCAACGCGCGAGCCCAGAATAGGATTTTTTGAGTCTTCGTCGGAGGTCAGTTGTTGCAACCAATGAGGGGATCTTTGCGCAATTTGTTGTTCAAGCAGAATCAATACATGATCTGACACAAAGTCGTGCAAGGTCGTGCTTTCGCCAATCTTACTGAGCATCGTTGAGCGAAAGTCTTGTAGTTCTAGGATTTTATCCAGCCACTGGGCAACAACGGTATTGCTGATTAACTCTTTAAGTTTCGGCGCATTTTTACTTGCAGTGATATGAAGCTGTTGCGCCATTTCACCGGATAGGGCAATGACCCCACTGCCCAAATCCAGTTCAAACGCAAACACACGGACGACGTCTTTCACCGATTGGCGATTCACGAATTCACCTAATAACACGTGATCCGCTTGCACCAGTAAGCTATCCAATTCGATTGCCGCAAGGTCAATCATTTTTGAGTCCGTTAAACGCTGCCGCAATTCCTCGACTTGCGCAGCCATTAAGTCAGCAGCAAGTTTTTTAGCAGCAGTTTGTACGGTGACGTCATCCATGTTTTTATTCTCTTCCAAATCGTTAAAAGCCCGCCGTTAGGGTGTTATTCGCCAGCAACCCAACCATTGACCAATGGATAGCGACGCTCACGACTAAATGCACGACCGCTGATACGCGGGCCAGGCGCTGCTTGTTTGCGTTTGTGTTCATTACGATCCACTAAGCGAATCACATGCTGCACCGTCGCACGGTCAAAGCCTTGTTCAACCAATGCATCTAAGCTCTTATCGCGCTCAATATAACCATAGAGAATCGCATCAAGCACATCGTACGGCGGCAATGAATCTTGATCGGTTTGATCTGGGCGCAGTTCAGCCGAAGGTGGACGGGTAATCACACGCTCTGGAATCACAGGCGTTTCTTCTAATGAGTTGCGGAATGCAGCCAACTCATACACTTGAGTTTTATACACGTCTTTCAACACATCAAAACCACCTGCCATGTCACCATAAAGCGTGGCATAACCGACTGACATTTCTGATTTATTACCAGTCGTCAGGACTAAATGACCAAACTTGTTGGAAAGTGCCATTAGCAATGTGCCGCGTGCGCGCGCTTGTAGATTTTCTTCGGTTGAATCCACCGCAGAATCACCAAACAACGGTGCGAGAGTTTTGGTGAAGCTATCCACGATATGATGAATTTCAGCAACGTGATAACCGACATTCAAACGTAGCGCTTGCGCTTCAGCGTCCTCAATACTCATCGCAGCCGTGTAGGTATAAGGCATCATCACGGCATTCACACGTTCTGCACCGAGTGCATCGACCGCAATAGCTAGGCACAGGGCTGAATCAATCCCACCAGACAAACCGATAATCACACCTGGGAAGCCTGAGTGATTGACATAATCACTGACCGCAAGCACGAGGGCTTGATAGATTTCAGCAAGTTTTGGTAATGGTTTAACGGGCTCTTGCGCAACAAACGCACGTTGTTCCAAATCAAAGTTGACTAACAGCAATTCACTTTCAAAACGACCCGCTTCTGCGGCAACTTGACCATCGGGATTGACCGCGATAGAGCCACCATCAAACACAAGATCGTCCTGACCACCGACCAAATTCACCGATGCAATTGCAATGCTGTTTTCTGTCGCGCGATGGGTGAGGAGTGAACGACGAAGTTCTTGTTTACCAATCTGGAACGGCGAAGCATTCAACACGAGGACTAAATCTGCGCCATTGTCTTTCAATGTTTTAATCGGTTGACGATGCCAAATGTCTTCACAAATCAGCAGGCCAACTTTACGACCACTGATTTCAAAGATCACACTGTCCGAACCGGCTTTGAAATAGCGCGCTTCATCGAAAACACTATAGTTCGGCAAACGTTGCTTATGATAAACGCCGCGCTGAACGCCTTGCGCAAAGACACCCGCGCTATTGAAACGCTTTTTACCATCGTTCAGTGGATAACCGACCACAACGACGATCCCTTCAATCGCTGCAATTTCTGCTAATGCAGCTTGAACGCGAATCGCAAGGCTAGGGCGGAGCAACAGATCTTCTGGTGGATAGCCAATAATTGCTAATTCAGGGAATACAACGATTTGTGCGCCTTTTTCGCGAGCAGTATTGGCTTGTTCAATAATTTTTTTTGTATTGCCCGCGATATCGCCGACAACAAAGGTAGATTGCGCTAATGCGAGGGTTAAAACACTCATGTTTGTTCAAATTTCCAAAGAAAGCTCACTCAATACCGAGCGGCTGTGACTATAATTTATGTGCACTCACTATATCGCAGGCGGCGGCATTTATACAGAAATTGCAGTAATGAATTTTAGGTAAAAGTGTGACTTGGTAGTAATAAACTTCATTGTGGTATTGTTGAACTTTTTCAAGTTGATGGATTTGATATGTTGAAATTAATCATTATTTGTGGTTTTTTGTCTTTTATGGCGTATTTGGTTTGGCGCATTTTCACACCAGTGAGACCTGCATCGAATCTACAAGTCGAGTTAAAGGCGTGTGAATTCTGTGGCGAGTTGGTGCGTGTTGATAAAGCGGTTAAAGTTCAAGGGCGTTTGTTTTGCAGTCAGGATCATGCCAATCGGATGCGATAGCTATGAAGACATTAGCGGATATTGCAAAATTTCTCTCTCGGGATATCACATTTTTTGCTACTTTAACCAGTCGCGCTCTGACTGATGGTGAGCGTGCTTTAGCGAAATCCGTTTTTGGCGATGCATTGAAGCTTGATTCTATTCAAATTTGTAGCAGTCCTTTGATTCTAAAAGGATACGCCATGAGTCCAAATGGCTCAATTTATTTTAATCCCAAGGATTTATCCGCTGATTTCAGCCAACTTTCTCTGGAAACCCAATCATGGTTGATTCATGAATTGGTGCATGTCTGGCAAATTCAACAAGGCGTAAAAGTCGTGCGCCATGCGTTATTTGATCGACGCTATCGTTATGCATTGGAAGAGGGTAAAGCATTCTTTCAATACGGATTAGAGCAGCAAGCCAAGATGGTGGAGGATTATTTTCTGAAACGAGAAAAAGGCGAGGCATGTAGTGATTTGAAGGCGTGTTTGCCGTTTTCGCATTCCGTTTAAATTGAACCGATCCATTAATCTGCGTTTGATTGTTTCATCCGCATAAAGCGGGTTGTCATTTTCATCACAACAAAAACTCGACAGCATCCAGAAGAAAATTCAAATATATTCACTTCTTCAAAGCTTTCAGTTAATCTGAAGTATGCCAAATCACCGTATGACATCCATCCGTTGATTACTTCTAACCGAGTACGCTGTCCATTTTATGTGCAACAAATTCCATAGATCCCCACAAACGCTCAACGCACGCAAGAAAACAATCTTGCAGATCGTGCTGGCTGCGTATTTGTTGGTGGCGAT
>CAYJUB010000250.1:0-4346 GCA_964373145.1 uncultured Moraxellaceae bacterium | reverse complement strand
GCATTGCAACATAGTCATTGGATAGCGTTGTGACAAGCGCTGCATGATTTTTTGCGTAGCTTGATAATCACGAATCAACGCTTCTAACTGCGGGCCCGCTACTGCTGGCGCATCAGTTGCTAAATGTAATGCCACATCATCTAACGCGCTTGAAAGCAAATATTCTTCCAAGGCATCATTGTCTTTCAAATACTGCTCTTGCTTACCACGTTTAATTTTATATAGCGGCGGCTGGGCAATATAAATATAGCCGCGCTCAAACAATTCGGGCATTTGTCTAAAGAAGAAGGTGAGCAACAACGTCCGAATATGCGAACCATCCACGTCCGCATCGGTCATGATAATGATTTTATGGTAGCGCAATTTATCAGGGTTATATTCATCACGGCCAATACCACAGCCCAATGCAGTGATCAGCGTACCGACTTCTTGACTTGAAATCATACGATCAAAGCGCGCACGTTCGACGTTGAGAATCTTTCCTTTGAGCGGAAGGATTGCTTGCATCTTGCGGTTACGGCCTTGCTTTGCACTACCGCCCGCAGAGTCACCTTCCACGATATAGATTTCAGAGAGTGCTGGATCTTTCTCTTGGCAATCTGCCAATTTACCCGGCAAACCCGCAATGTCCAATGCACTCTTACGGCGAGTCATTTCACGCGCTTTACGCGCAGCATCACGCGCGCGTGCCGCATCAATAATCTTGCCGACAATCGCTTTCGCCGCTTGTGGTTTCTCAAGCAAAAATGCCGAGAATTCACGATTCATTGCAGATTCAACGGCTGTACGCACTTCACTGGATACTAGTTTTTCTTTGGTCTGGCTGGAGAATTTTGGATCGGGGACTTTCACTGACACAATGGCGGTTAACCCTTCACGTGCATCATCGCCCGTGATATCCATCTTCTCTTTCTTCAGACTACTCTCACCTTCCATATAAGTATTCATCGCACGTGTTAGCGCTGCTCGGAAACCTGCCAGATGCGTTCCACCATCTTTTTGTGGAATGTTATTAGTAAAGCAATACACCGTGTCTTGCTTATAACTATCAGTCCATTGCAACGCCACTTCGACGCCAATGCCATTATCACTGTCTACCGTGAAATGAAAAATATCAATTAGCGGATGCTTACCAATATTAATGAACTGCACAAACTCAGCCAAGCCACCTTCTGAATTAAACACTTGCTCAACCGCAGTGCGCTCATCACGCAAAATGATTTTCACACCAGAATTTAGGAATGACAATTCACGCAAACGACGCAGCAAAATATCATAACTAAATATGGTCTGGGTAAAAGTCACAGGACTTGGCCAAAAGCGAATTTTAGAGCCTTGTTCGGTCGTCGTACCGACTTTTTTCAAACGATAGTCAGGCACACTGTCGGTGTACTCTTGCAGGTATTGAATGCCCGCTTTACAAATAGTCAGCTCTAATTTGCTAGATAACGCATTCACCACCGACACACCGACGCCATGCAATCCGCCTGACACTTTATAGCTATTATCATCAAACTTCCCACCCGCATGCAGGATGGTCATAATGACTTCAGCAGCCGAAACACCTTCTTCCGCATGGATATCGACAGGAATACCGCGACCATTATCCGACACGCTCGCAGACTCATCCGCATGAATCGTGACAATAATTTCATTACAGTATCCGGCTAACGCTTCATCAATCGCATTGTCGACGACTTCGAATACCATATGGTGCAGACCCGTACCATCATCTGTATCACCGATATACATACCTGGTCGTTTGCGTACAGCATCCAAGCCGCGCAAGACTTTAATATTTGAAGAATCATAGGTAGGTGGCTCTACGGGTTCAGCGACAGCGGCGACAACCTCATCAGTAGTTTGATTGAGTTGTTCTGAATATTGACTCATACACATATTCCTAATCATTCAAAACATAAAAGCCAATCACTGGATCAGCTTATTCTGTTTTATAAAATACCAAATAAATGCGATCTTTTAAGCCACTTATTGAAAGCGGCTTTCTTGCAACTTCCTTTGCGATTTTAGTCTTCCCTAAACAGCATCTTTGACCATACAACCATCTTGCAGATGAAAAAAAGCGGTCTGAAAAGCCACGTCTTTAAGCACCAATTGCACAGCCGCCAAATCAACAGTCGTCATAAAAATTTGACTGTTTAAAGCGTGCAACAATGCGATTAAACGCGCTTGCGCCGAGCCATCAAGCTCGGCCGTCATATCATCCAATAGTACCACAGAAGCGCATCCCTTGGCATAAAGCATGTTCATTTGCGATAGCTTTAACGCAAGGATCAACAGCTTCTTTTGCCCACGTGACAAGGTCTGTTCAGCCGTCCCATGCGCAGTTCGAAAGCGTAAATCTGCGCGATGGCTACCATGCAAACTATGACCGCGTTCTTTATCCCTAACTCGTGATTCGATCAGCGTTTGTAACAGTCCTAACTCAACATCATAGCCAGGCAAATATTCAATACGAATGGTTTGTGACGGTAGCAACTCTTGAACAATGTTTGTAAACAACACTGACCATTCTTCAGAAACACGCAGTCTTATCAAATGAATTTGCGTGCCCGTGCTTGCCATCTCTTGCTCCCAAACCAGAAGTTCAGCAGCACTTGAAGATGTTTTTAGTAATGCATTTCTTTGTTTCAGTGCGCGTTGATAACGGAGCCACAATCCATGAAACTCATGTTCCACGTGGAACATCAACCAATCCAAAAGTTGTCTACGCGGCTTACTACCGCTTTCTAATAAATCCATATTCTCTGGATTAATCAGCTGGACTGGGAGGATACGAGCAATTTCACTTTGATTGACTGTTTCGCCATCTAAACGAACCGTGGCTTGATTATCACTCGCCTTACTCAGGCCGAGGCGATTTTTTTTTGACTCTGCATAGACCAGCGCATCTGGGCGATGATATTGAATATAGTGCTTTGGATTTGCTGTACGAAATGAACGACCGGTTGCCAATAAATGAATGGCTTCGATCACGGATGATTTGCCACTGCCATTCGCGCCATGAATAATATTCAATGGCGCGAGCGGTGACATGTCGAGATTGATAATGTTTCTTAGACGTTCGATCCTTACACGATCAAGATGCATAAGGCTTCCAACTCAAATTGATCTACAAAATTCTAATTCGTTTTAACTAAAATGCTTTCAAAAAAAGTTAAACGAATTAAACGCGCATTGGCATCACGACATAAACCGCACCATTTTCTGATGGGTCTTGAACTAAAGCCGATGCATTGGCATCGCTCAAAGTCATTTGCAGTGTTGAGCCTTCAATCACATTTATAATATCAAGCAAATATTGCGCATTAAAGGACATCTCTAACGGCGCACCTTGATAATTAATCAACAGATCTTCAACCGCTTCATCTTGCTCAGCGTTATTGGCACGCATTTGCATATTGTGATTATTCAGCTGTAAAAACACGCCACGTAGTTTTTCATTACTGAGAATCGCAACGCGCTGCAAGGTTTGTTTGAACTCGTCCAACGCCACTTGCATGACTTTGTCGCCATTTTTTGGAATGACGCGGCGGTAATCAGGGAACTTACCATCAATCAATTTTGTAGTGAAACGAATCTCAATGTCTTGTTGTCCATCTTGCGCTTTATTTTGCTGAGTTAAAGTCACACTCAAGAACTCGCGACCAATTAAAATGTAAAGCTGACTTTCGTCTGCACCCAATAGACGTTGCAATTCGAGCACACCTTTACGTGGCACAATCGCTTGAACATTCTGACTCCCTTCCAATACTGCAGCCGTTTCAAACATGGCTAAGCGGTGACCATCGGTCGTGACTGTCCGTAATTGTGCTTCTGAGGCTTCAAATAACATCCCCGTCAGATAAAAACGCACATCTTGAACAGCCATTGCAAAAGCAGTTTTATCCAAAAGACGCTTTAATGCACGCTGATCAACTTGCAAACGCGTTCCATTGGTTAACGGGTCATTCGAGCCGCCACTGAGTAATGGAAAGTCTTCAGCAGGTAATGTACCGAGCATAAAGCGGCTATTACCAGACTTTAATTGGCAACGACGATCATCTGTGGACTGCAAATCAATCAACGCCGCTGAAGGCAGTGATTTACAAATATCCATCAGCTTACGCGCAGACAATGTCGTCGCGCCCGCCTCTAAACACGCCCCATCTGGTAACGGCACAACCGCAACCAACTCCACCTCTAAATCAGATGCTGTGAGCGTTAAATGGGTTGGAGTCACTTCAAGTTTAAGATTAGATAAAATAGGCAGTGTATGGCGACGTTCAACTGCACTCGATACTTGAGATAATGCGCGTAAAAACAAATCCTTAGTGATTTTAAGT
>CAYJUB010000249.1:0-4359 GCA_964373145.1 uncultured Moraxellaceae bacterium | reverse complement strand
CGGAGTTGGTGGTCATTTTAGTGCTCTCCATTCTTTGTTTCACATATTTTAAATGTTGGTAATAGATTTACACAATGTTGACTGGTTGTCAGAAAGTACAATTTTGAAACTAGACGAGTCCCCACCTGAACCACCACTATAAGACCATACTCCAAAAACTTTCTTTTTACTTGGGTATGTTAATTGATAGGCAATCTCAAAATTTTGTGCATTCATTTTATTCTCGCATACTTTTTTAAAGGCAATCTTTGATGATTTTAATGATGATTGAGGGTCAAAACTGCAACCATTAAAAGCAGTCCCAAAGCAGACTACATTTGGAATACTTGGCTTTAGTTGAATTGAGTCAACTCCAAATTTTGGTGAGCCGACACTTTCGTAAGTTACTGTCCATGCTAATTCATGTTGTTGTTTTTTTAAAAAAGTAGATACGTTGCCTTTTACATTTATACGAACTAAGCCAGACCGTAAATAATGAATTGAGTCATCACCCCACGTTTCTTCTGAATAAGTGTCATCAACCCAATATATTGGAGAGTTCGCGTGGTATGACCAATCAACTATTTTTTGGTTTTTGTCTGGCATAAACAGCAAAATAGCATCGCCTAATTCATACATTTTTAAGTTTTTTACTGTGGTAGGAAAAACTGGTTGCGCAAAAACAATCGTAGAGCATGTACTTATCACAATAAGTACCAAATGAGAAAATTTACGCATATTACATCCCTTTAAAAAACGAATACTACAAAGAAAAATCGGAATACTCTTATGAGTTAAATTGACACATAAGATCACTGTTTTCGTTAAAAATATTTTAAATAACGAGTCAAATATTTCATTAAGCCATGTTTAAGTCAACATAATTTTAAGGCGTCCTCCCCAATGCGATGAGTCTGTCGGTTGTAGTTGAAGGTTTTGATTGATGGTGTGGAAAATCACCTGATTAAATCAGACTAACTGAAATCAGTTTAAAGAGGAAAACTTATAATTTTTCGATGATTAATCAAGTGCCATTGATTGTATGCTGGTGGTTCATGCAATTTTTGCCAAGCCATTAATGGCTTGCGAATGGGGCGACTTTAGGTGGCTAATGGGTTGAATTCAATAGAAAATTCCCCATGTTTTTTGTTGCCTTTATAGAATTTTGCGTTATTGTAATTGTTTAATTTAACTAATCTTACTATTTCTGTAATATCTTCCTCACTGGTATTAACACCAAAATAAATTTCTACAATTGCGTCTCTTTTTAATTCATGTAACCCATTCTGGCTCTTATAGACCCTAATTTCTTGCTCGTATTTCCAGTGCGAAGACTTAAGCTTTAGTGTCTGCTCGGTTGATGTTTCTGGATCCTTTAAGTAGTTTATAGCTTCATATCTATCTGCGTAATCAATTCTAATTGGCATCAAAAAGAATTCAGGGTCGGCTGACATGCTAATTCCGATAACAATACCTTTATGGCTATCTGAATAATGCGACCACATTAAAATATCGTCGTACTTCTCTGAAAGAGAAAGAATGCCTTTTGATAAAATTGATTTTTCTCTCGCTTCTTTCACTAGATCCGACAACTTTTCTGGATTTCGTTGAAAAAGATCAATTGATCTCTCTATAGTGTTTTTGTCTATACCGAGCCTTGTAAAGTGAATCCTCGCATCCTCTAAGTTTTTATCCTTAACTTCCGACAGTCTGCAGTCGAATGGGTCATTAAAAGACAAGGGATCAGCAAACCAGAATGAGGAGTTGCCTAATATTTGTTTAGTTTGGTCTATGGTTCTATATTTATACAGAGTTTCTGGGTAGTTCCTATTTGCCACTGCTTTTAGCAAAAGTTGCTTTTTTGATTCTAGATTCATATGTGCCTCAAAATTGATAATATATTCTTATAAGGCTAAGCCACGAATACGATTCTAAATTCTCTTAGTTATGATGATTAGTTTATACAATGAACGAAGTATTACAAATATGATTAAGTTTTTGCTAACTCAAGATAAATTTAATTTTTCGACCCTAACGCAATCCCTTCACGTCTCGGATCCGCGCCCGCAACCCAACCTTTATCCGTCCGCCAAATAATCCCAAGCCCACTGGTCATCTCACCTTCCTTAATCGTATGACCAGCCTTCACCAACGCCTGTTTAAAACCATCATCAAAACGACCTAGCTCAAGCTCCGTACTATCACCACGACGCAGAAGATGCGGCGTATCCAGCGTCTGCTGAACAGTCTTGCCACCCAATAAATCCAAAGTCGCCTGAGCCACATAACCAATAATCTGACTACCACCCGGTGAGCCGAGTAAGCCTTGCACTTGCGTGCCTTTGGCATTGAGCAAAATCGTCGGCGTCATGCTCGAACGTGGACGCTTGCCACCTTGCACACGATTCGCCACCAAAACACCTTTATTCGTCGGTGTAAATGAAAAATCGGTCAGTTCATTATTCAGAAAAAAACCGCCCTCTTTCACCCAAATATGCGACCCAAACGCACTCTCAATCGACAACGTCATACTCGCAGCGCGCCCCTTCGAATCCACCACGCTGATATGACTAGTATTCGGCGCATCCACACCCGCAAGCGAAGGCTTACGCGCACCAAGACCCGCACTGACCTGATCCAAACGTGCGCCCAACGCAAGACTAGCACGCTGCTCTAAATATTTCGGATCAAGTAATTGATCGACAGGAACAACTTCAAAAGCAGGATCAGCCAGATATTCATCACGATCTGCGAAAGCGAGGCGTGAGGCATTGGTGAGCTGAGTTGCTGCAACAATCGGGTCGTCGGGTAATTTGCCTTGCAACATACCGAGGATTTGCAACAACGCAACGCCGCCAGAAGATGAGGGCTGAACGCTACAGACTTGATAGTTGATAATCGGTTTACACAGCGCATTATTTTCAATGACTTTATAATCAGTAAAGTCTGCGCTGGTTAAATCACTACCGTGCGGATTGGCTGCGGCAAGAATGAGCTTGCTGGTGTTGTTATAAAAATAATCTGCACCATGGAGGCTAAGCTGGCGCAGGGTCTTGGCGTAGGCTGAATTTTTGTAGAGTGCGCCAACAGCAAGCGGTTCGCCATTAGGATAGAAAATCGATGCATCTTTGATTTGCCGTAAGATCGGATCGACAGTCAGCAATTTATTGAGGCGTGGTGTGACTTGAAAACCTTCTTGCGCAGTTTGAATTGCTGGCTTGAGCGTATCTTGCCAAGGGAGTTGTCCAAATTGCTCTGACATCTTTTCCATTAGTCTCACCATGCCCGGTGTTCCAACTGACAAACCACTAATCACAGCGAGACTAAAAAACATCGGCGAACCATCAGCATTCAGGAAGCGTTCAGCTTTTGCTGATTTCGGTGCTGTCTCACGTCCATCCAGTGCAACCGTTTTTTGCCCATCGAAATAAACCAAGTAGCCACCACCACCCAATCCAGATGATTGCGGCTCAACCAGACCTAGCATCCACGCCGCTGCTATTGCACCATCGGCTGCACTACCACCTTGATTAAGGATTTGCTGACAAGCCTGCGAGGCGAGGGGATGCGCTGTGACGCATACGCCACGTTTGGTGGTGATCGTTTGTGTTGCATGTAACCCACTACTGGCTTCGGGCGCAGGCGCGAGTACATCCGCATAACTGAATGAGTAAAGACAAAATAGGGGAAGGGCAACAAGCAGCTTTTTCATGAGCATTAAAGTCATCGATAGGACATCAAGGACAATAGCTTTAAATGGCTTTGAGATCAAACTTGAATGTGTTGGGTGTTAGATTTTGATTAGATTTGTTTTTCTGCGGTAATTAAGTTCACTGAGCTTGTCGAAGTGCACATGTCAACTGTCATTTGCCTGAACCTATATATTTCGATACTTCGACAAGCAAAGTAACCGCAGGCTCAATGAGCTATGGTGAGAGTTTTCGGTAGGGGTAGACCTATGGTCTGCCCTAAAAGAAGCGGGAGAACTAAGTTCTCCCGTACAAAACGATTGTCTGTTTTTGAATGGGTGTTAAAGATAAATGCAGATTGGATTCTGTAACTCTTGCCCATCGAGATAGACTTTATTCCCCAGCAATGCAATCCGACCTGCGGCAAGCCAAGAAACAACTAACGGATAAATATGATGTTCTAACTTGCGCACTTTCTGAGTGAGATGCGCCAAATTATCAGTAGGCAAAACATTGGTGACCGCTTGCGCAATGACAGCGCCCGCATCTAAATCGGATGTCACAAAATGAATTGAACATCCATGCATTCGATCACCCGTTTCTAATACCCGCGCATGTGTATTCAATCCACGATACGCAGGCAACAGAGAAGGGTGGATGTTAATCATTTGACCGCTATAACGATTTACAA
>CAYJUB010000248.1:0-4371 GCA_964373145.1 uncultured Moraxellaceae bacterium | reverse complement strand
GCTTTGGTTGTACCCATGGGTCTGGTGTTGGCAGGGGCGATTCTTGTCACGGGTTGCGATGGTTCTGATCCTGATCAGGCCACTGTGACGCCGTCTCCAACTCCGACGACGCCAGCAGGGGATTCTTTCACGGCCGCTGTGCGTCTGCAAACGGACACTCCGACAGCCATGTCGGATACCTCAGAACCGATTGAAGTCGCTCGGATTGTAGAGACATCCCCAGAAAATACTGAGCCGGAAGCGGTGAAGTTTTAGAACATTGTCTTGATAGGCACTTCTCGAATCCTCGGATTCGGGAAGTGTTTAACGCTTTATTATTCACATCATATTTGTCTGGAGCAATGACAAATGAGGCACATAGAAAGCACGTTAGACTGGAGAATGCCTCTTCAACATGTAGCGCTGCAAATGTTGATCAAAGCCGCTGCCATAAGTTTATTTTTGGGTTTATTGACCTATAGTTATGCCGCTGCGTATCGTCCCAGCAATGATGCTGAAGTGATTGATACCTTGCCTGTGGGCAGTCCGACTTTTCAATCGCGGATGGGGATGATGTCAAATCCATTCGCCAAACCATCCTTTAGTGTGGTCGAACCACAGATCCGTGCGTTGATGACACGTGCCTATAATCAAGGTGATCCACGTGCAATCGGACAAGCCGAAGCCTTGTTAGAGCCTTATCGTAGCGATCAATCGCCAAACGTCATGCTGCTACGGGCCAATATTTTTCAAGCGAATCATCAGTTTGATGAAGCGCGCCTCGAACTACAAGCTATCTTAAAAAAAATGCCCAATCAACCCGATAGCGTCCTGATGTTGTCTTCGCTCAATCTCGTGCAAGGTCGATTTGCTGAAGCGCGGAAGGATTGTGAGGGGATTCGTGATATTGGCTTGATGGTTTTACGCTTTGCTTGCCTTGCGCAAGTCGATGTCATGACGGGGAAACTGGTCAGCAGTCGCGATACACTGAATCAATTATCCCAAGCCAATAATGGTCTGACCACAGAGCAGCAACGTTGGCTGAATCTGATTCGCGCAGATATTGCTCTGCGCTTGAATGATCCTGTGCTGGCGAAGTCGGTCTTTGAGCAGATTGATGCAGATACTGCGCCGTCACTCACCGCACGTGCGGATTGGTTGCTGGCCCATCGTGCGTGGGCGCAGTCGCGTCAGCTTTTGCTCAAGCATAAAGATAATGATGCCCTGTTACTGCGTTTAGTTATGAGTGAATTACAACTCAAACATCCCGATGCACAG
The DNA here is from genome assembly GCA_964373145.1 of uncultured Moraxellaceae bacterium. Taxonomy (GTDB): domain Bacteria; phylum Pseudomonadota; class Gammaproteobacteria; order Pseudomonadales; family Moraxellaceae; genus Aquirhabdus. Next base: position 3,114 of record CAYJUB010000248.1, on the reverse strand, counting down.
GCTCATTTTAAACTGCTGAGCGAACGCATTAACGTGTGGCAAGAACGTGGCGAAACCGCGCATCAACGCGAACAAGCGATGTATGCCTTGATGCTCAATCCGCCTGAAAAAGCCCTCGACCTTGCTCGAATGAATTGGCAAAAACAACGAGAAACTGCGGATGTGATTGTCTATACCAATGCGGCCATTCGCGCACGCAGTGTGTCTGATCTAAAAGTCATTGATGCGTGGATTAAGCAAACGGGCTTTGAGTATCCGCGTCTGACGCAGGTCCTGACAAAAGAGCTGGCACAGTCGATCAAGGTGGGGAAATAATCATGCAAAATCCCATCTACGATTTAATTAAAAATGTCGTTGTATTGATCGTGACGGTGTTGTTTTGGTTTGTGTTGCTCAATGTGTTTAATCCTGCACAGGCTCATCAATTCAGTACCGCGTATCTGTCGATTCAAACTCAGAATCAAGCCCAAAATCAGCAACCCACTATGACCGCCGAATATCGGCTGGCGGTGCGTGATTTATCACTCCTCGTACCGCTAGACATGAGTGAAAATCGCCAAATTACTTGGGGTGCGATCAAGGATCAAAACGGCGCAATTGCGACATTGCTCACTCAAGAGATGCAATGGAAGTCAGGCGAAAAGACGTGCAGTATGAATCCACAACGAGAACCGTTGGCATTGGATAGCGTGGCGGGTTTGCCTTATCTGGTGATGTATTTATCGGTCGATTGTGGGGGAGCGTTAGCTACTGCGCTGGATTATCGCGTACTGCAGCATGTCGATCGTGGTCATCGTCTCATTTTAAGTTTGCAAGATGCCAATCAAGCGAATGCCGCCGCGCAAACATGGATGATTGCACCCAGTGTGACGCCGCTCGATGCGTCAGAGAGTGGCGCTCGCCCTTTAGTGCAAACGTTCAAAGCCTATGTGAAAGAAGGTCTGCACCATATTTTAAATGGTTATGATCATCTGTTGTTTTTATTCTGTTTGCTCTTGCCTGCGGTGTATATCCGCAAAGACCAACAGTGGATTCCCGTGAAATCTTCGATGACTGCGATACGGCAGACATTGTATATCGCGACGGCCTTTACGCTGGCACATTCGATTACCTTGTCATTGGCGGCGTTGAACGTCATTGCATTGCCGTCAAAACTGGTCGAATCGGTGATCGCTTTTTCCATTGCGCTTGCGGCGTTGAGCAATTTATTTCCCATCTTTGGCACACGACAAATTCGCGTGGCGTTTGTTTTTGGCCTGATTCATGGTTTTGGTTTCGCCAGTGTATTGAGCGACTTACCCCTGATGACCGATGCGCGGCTTATGGCACTGTTTTCATATAACCTGGGGATCGAGCTGGGGCAGATTGTTTGCATTTTGCTATTCTTTCCGATTGCGCTGGCTTTAAGGCAGCGGGTGTTCTATCGTCAGGTCATGTTTAAGGGCGGCTCGATAGTGGCGTGTGTGTTGGCACTGCTATGGATGACGCAGCGGATTTTTGATCTGAATTGGATACCTGGATAATGTTTGCAGAAACTTTAGATGAGCGTACGTTATTGTTGCAAATCGGCCAAGGCAATCGGAATGCCTTCCGCCAACTTTATGACCAAGCTTCACCGCAATTATTTGCCGTAGCGTTGCGTTTATTACGCAAGCGCGATGTTGCCGAAGAAGTGTTGCAAGAAGTCTTCTTGACCTTGTGGCATGCCGCCGATCAATACGATATCGAACGCGGTTCGGTGCGGACGTGGTTATCGACCATTACACGTAATAAATGCATTGATCGTATTCGGCGTACACCTGTGGAAACGTTGCCACTGTTGGATGACGATACGTTGGCATCGGAGAAAGACGATCCGCTGGCGCATGTACTTGATCAAGATCATCACGCGATGTTGACGGTGTGTTTAGATGGTTTGGATCATCAGCAACGACAATGTGTGTCGCTGGCGTTCTTTGATGGGATGACGCATCAGGAAGTTGCGGCGCATCTCACCGTACCGCTGGGTTCTGCTAAAACTTGGATTCGCCGAGGTTTAGATTTCTTGAAAAAATGTATGGGGGCAGTATGAATACGACTCTCAATGACACGAGTTTTAACGAGGGTGAACCACCCTTAAATCTGATTGCCGCGCAATATGTGCTCGGTACGTTATCAGCGTCTGCACGCCTGCGTTTTCAATCGCGTCTGCAGCAAGAGCCTGATTTACGCGCACTGACGCATGCATGGGAACGTCGCTTAAATCCGTTGACGAATTTGCTGGTGCCACAACCTGTGCCTGTTGAAGTTTGGCAAAAGATTGAAGCGCGATTGGATGGATTGACGGCAACAACGACGCAAAAACCAATTTCATTAATGTCTCAACAACCGCCAAGTTTGCCTGAGCAATCTAGTCCGAAAGTATCTGCCAATGATCGATTCTGGCAGCCGTGGGCATGGGCTAGTTCAGCTGTGGCGGCTGGTTTGGCGTTATTTATTTTCGTGCGTCCTGAAGTGATTCAGCCAGTGCAACCATCTGTGGTTGTTCAGCAACAAGCACCCGTGAGTCATGATGTCGCTGTGTTAAGCACCGACAAAAACAGCCCTGCGTGGATTGTGCGCAAGCAAGGCAACGCTTTGATCTTGAGTGCGCTCAATGCTCAAGCTGTGCCTTCGGATCGTGATTTGGAGCTGTGGAGTATTCAGGGCAGTGGTGCGCCGCGTTCACTGGGTGTGATCCATGTAAAAGATGGCCAAGCGACGATTCCGCAAGTGGCTGCCGACTTGATCGCGCATGACGCGACCCTCGCCATCAGTTTAGAACCGAAAAATGGTTCGCCGACAGGTCAGCCGACTGGTGCGGTGTTGTACACAGGAAAAATTGTGCAAGGGTGATGCTTGTCTGGGATGGCATTTACATAACTTGGAGTTACTGTAAAAGCTTTTCTTGCAAGATCAAAAGCGAAATCCTCCCCATGAGAATCGCTGATTCGCAAGGCGAAGTGTCCTTTTTCTAAGGAGGGAGCACCTCCCTTTTCAAAAAGCGATGTGCGTTAACAGTTGAAATTAAAAAAGGGTTGCTTGTCTCCTTCCCCTGAGGGGGAAGGTTGGGATAGGGGGGCCCTTTGACTTTAA
>CAYJUB010000247.1:0-4374 GCA_964373145.1 uncultured Moraxellaceae bacterium | reverse complement strand
ATATGGAGCGTTTCATTTAGGCTCTGGTTTACGAGCTGTAGGATTGAACAGGTAAGAGCCAGTAATTTCTCCGTATCAATTGGTATTTTATTAAGAGCACCGTCTACTACCATCTTACTCTTTGAAGTAAGAGCGGAGAGAGGTCAAAATACCAAGACGCCACGACAACTACTGTAGCGATTCAAGAAAGTGAACGCAGCGGGGGTCGTGGTTTTTTATTGCCTGTTGCTTTAGTTAATTCGTTTTTTGAGTTGTGAATTCAGTTTTATCTGGCGAGTTGAAATGCATGGTAGGCGAGTCGTGAGATCGTTAATATGTCCACTTCGACAGGCTCAGTGAACTGCAAATTCAGTGAAAAAACAAATAAAAAATCCCCGAATATTTTCGGGGATTTTTTTAACAAACGGTTTCGTTAAATTTAACGATTAGTTCTTTTCAACGATTGCAACAACGCCTTGACCGCCCGCTGCACAGATCGAAATCAATGCACGACCACTACCTTTTTCATTCAGCATTTTTGCAGCTGTTGCGAGTACACGACCACCTGTTGCCGCGAATGGATGACCAGCAGCCAATGATGAACCGTTCACGTTTAGTTTGCTACGGTCGATTGAACCCAGTGGTTTGCTCAGGCCCAAACGCTCTTTACAGAATGTCGGATCTTCCCATGCTTTAAGCGTTGACAGAACAACAGACGCAAATGCTTCATGGATTTCGTAGTAGTCAAAGTCTTGCAAAGTTAGACCTGCGCGAGTAAGCATGCGTGCAACTGCGTAAGCAGGTGCCATCAACAAGCCTTCTTTAACATCGCTGTCTTTACCAATGAAATCAACAGCAGCAGTTTCTGAGAAAGTCAGGTAAGCAAGCACTTCATGACCGTTCGCTTTTGCCCACTCTTCAGATGCGAGCAAAACAACTGATGCACCGTCTGTTAATGGTGTTGAGTTACCCGCAGTCATGGTCGCGTTTTCGTTGCGTTTACCGAAAGCGGGTTTCAGTGTTGCAAGCTTCTCAACAGTGCTGCCTGGGCGCATGTTGTTGTCACGAGTGAGCGACATGAATGGCGTGATGAGATCATCGAAGAAACCACGCTCATACGCAGCAGCCATGTTTTTGTGGCTTGCTACAGTCAGTTCGTCTTGTGCTTCGCGAGTGATGCCCCACTCAAGTGCTGTGATCGCTGCGTGGTCACCCATTGCCAAACCAGTACGTGGCTCACCATTTTTTGGTGCATCAAGCAGTTTTTTGAAGTCTAATTTTTTCAGAACTTTGAGGTAGTCAGAGTTCTTTTTAACGATGTTTGCCTCTAACATGGCTTTACGCAGACCATCACCGAAAGAAATCGGCGCGTCAGATGTTGTATCAACACCACCAGCAATACCCACTTCGATTTGACCGAGTGCAATTTTGTTTGCAACGGTGAATGCTGCTTGTAAGCCAGTGCCACATGCTTGTTGCAAGTCAGTTGCAGGAGTTTGTGCTGACAATGAAGTGCTGAGTACGCACTCACGTGTCATGTTGAAATCACGGCTGTGCTTGAGAACTGCACCAGCAACCACTTCACCAAGGCGTTTGCCTTTCAGGTCAAAGCGGTCGATCAAACCGTTCAATGCTGCTGTAAGCATGTCGCTGTTAGATGCTTCGAAATACGCGCCGTTAGAGCGAGCGAAAGGAATACGATTTCCGCCCAAAATGGCAACGCGACGAACAGCAGGGGTATTACTCATAGCAGTATCCTTAGATTTTACAGTGCTTGGTTTTGCTGTACTGGCTTTCGCAGTACTTGGTTTTGCTGCCGCAGCTTTCGCTGGTGTAGCAGTTTTTGGTGCAGTTGTTGCAGCAGGTTTTACAGCACGAGGTGCGGCAGGTTTGCGTGCAGCAGTGGCTGGCTTAGCGGCTGCAGGAGTAGACGCTGCAGTTGCTGTCGTTTGGTCTTCTGTTTTTGTTGGCGCAGGCTTTGCTGCTGAAGTAGTTTTAGGAGGTTGACTCATGGTTTACTCCGAAGCAATTTATTTAAGTGGGCGCTCAATCAATAAAAATGGCGCATGATCAAAAAGTGTCTAACTTTAACATAAAACAATCATTATGAATTGACCGTATTGCCAGACATTTCATTGAATGCAGTAAGTGTTTCACATGCACTGTTTTGCTAATATTGTGTGAGATTATTGCGTTTGCAGTTTGTTCAAACGTCTTGTAAATCGCCATTGAATTGTTTAGTGATGACAATTTCGGCGATCACATTGCGGCTATATTATTGCAAAGACGTGAATCTTGGATAATATATTCGCAAATAATTACTAATTTTTGACAAATTGATCGGTACTACTCTTACAATACCGCTCAATTTGTTGTTTGTGGATCATTGGCTGCGTTGAACCATTCCAATAATCTGCCCAAAATTTCGTTTCCCTTATAAATTTTCGCCTTGATCGAGAGACGCTATGAGTAACCATTATCAAACTTTTGCAAATTCTGCATTGGGCCAACTTGTTGTTAAAAACCTCGGTTTGCCTGCGCCGGTCAATTTAGATCGATTTGATGCATCTAAGCCTTTGATAAACGGCGCGGTATTATTCGGTGCAGCACCCGGTTCGACATTAACTGGCGCAATCAGCGACGCATTGGCAAGCATCCATGCAGATACGTATGCAGGCAACAACGCTGAACTGCAACAAACTGCTGCGAAGTCTGGGCTGAATGTTCGTGCCTTTAATAGCGGTGATAAAGAAGCTCGCTTTAAAGCATTTGTATTTGATGCTTCTGGTATCAAAAGCTCAGACGAATTGATCGAACTGTATAACTTCTTCAGCCCAATCGCACGTCAATTGCTTTCATCAGGTCGTGTTGTGGTTGTCGGTCGTACACCTGCTGATTGTGCAACACCAAAAGAAGCGACTGCACAACGCGCGCTCGAAGGTTTTGTAAAAGCAGTGGGTAAAGAATTCAAGAAAGGCGCGACTGCACAAGTTGTTTATGTCGGCAAAGGTGCTGAAGCAAACGTTGAGTCAACACTCCGTTTCTTCTTGTCAGCTAAATCTGCATATGTGTCAGGTCAAGTTGCTCGCGTTTCTAAAGGCAAAGCAATTTCTGTGAACTGGACTAAACCATTAACAGGCAAAACTGCTTTGGTGACTGGCGCAAGCCGTGGTATCGGTGAAGCGATTGCACGTACTTTGGCACGTGACGGCGCGCACGTCATTTGCTTGGACGTTCCACAACAAGAAGCAGATTTGCAACGTGTAGCGGGTGAGATCGGTGGCAGCGTGTTGATGGAAGACATCACCGCACCAGACGCTGGCGAGAAAATCGCAGCATGCGCACAAAACCGTGGCGGCTTGGACGTGATCGTTCACAATGCTGGCGTAACACGCGACAAAATGTTGGCCAACATGAAAGATTCTCAATGGAATCTGGTGTTGAACATCAACTTGTCAAGCGAAGAGCGCATCAACGATTACTTAATCGAAAACAATGCATTCAATGACAACGCGCGTATCATTTGCGTATCGTCAATCAGCGGTATCGCAGGTAACTTGGGTCAAACCAACTACGCAGCTTCTAAAGCAGGCGTGATCGGTTTGGTTCAATCCACTGCACCAATTTTGAAAAAAGGCATCACCATCAACGCGGTTGCACCGGGCTTCATCGAAACTGCAATGACTGCAGCAATTCCATTCCAAATCCGTGAAGCGGGTCGTCTCATGAACTCAATGTCACAAGGTGGTCAACCTGTAGACGTCGCAGAGGCGATCGCATGGTTTGCAAATCCAGCGTCAGGTGGTTTGAACGGCAACGTGGTTCGTGTTTGTGGTCAAAGCATGCTCGGCGCGTAATATGCGCTCGGTAGAACACGAATAATTGTTTACATAAACGTCGCACTTTTTCTGAAAGGTGCGGCGTTTTTTTTAATATGATAGCGGCACTGAATTTTCCTATTCTTTCTTAAATTATTAATGAGCATTGTTATGCCTAATCGTTCGTTGCAATCTATTCCAAAGCCTTTGGGTTTGTTTGCGAAAGTTGCTTTAAGCACAATCAAGAAAAACCATTTCAAAACGCTACCACAAGCTGAATACAGCGTTGATGCCGTCAAAATTGATCGTAAACATCTGTCTTCTTATAACAAAATCTGTGGTTATCAAGATTTAGATACATTGCCGCCATTGTACTTAGGCATCTTGTCTATGCCTTTGCAATTGTCGTTGATGGTGAACGAAGCCTTTCCGTTTGCGATTCTCGGTATCGTCCACATCCGCAATACTGTTGAACAGTTCAAACCTGTGAATGTGACTGATACCATCGCTTTGGCGACTCGCTTTGGTGAAATCACGCCGCATGAAAAAGGTAAATTATTCACCTTCATCACCACTG
>CAYJUB010000246.1:0-4408 GCA_964373145.1 uncultured Moraxellaceae bacterium | reverse complement strand
CTGAAGAAAGTATTCGCGATTAAACTGCATTCATTTGAGTCCACGATTTAGATCAAAAATGTGCCCAAATCATGATAGTGCGTTGCTAGTCTTTGAGCTGCAATGCACGTTGGTACAATTCATTTTTCTTAAGTCCTGTGAGTTCCGCTGCCAGTTGAGCTGCGGGTTTGACAGGCAAATCTTTTAAAAGTCTTTTCAGTAGCTTATCTGTTGCTTCTGTATTTTCTACTTCTTGCTCTGCGTTAAAGCCACCAATCACCAGCACAATTTCGCCACGTTCTTGATTACTATCACTTTGAACAAAAGCCAGCAGCTCACCGAGCGTTGCTTTCTTTATGGTTTCAAATGTTTTGGTGATTTCCCGTGCCATGCAAGCATCGCGGTCACGACCAAGCACTTCGACGCAGTCAATTAAACTGTCCACAATACGATGTGGTGCTTCGTAAAATATCAGTGTGCGCGTGTCTTTCTTCAATCCTTCCAGTGTTTGTTTACGCGCATGCGTTTTAGCGGGTAAAAACCCTTCAAAACTGAAACGATCACTTGGCAAACCTGACGCTGATAATGCAGAAATGGCAGCACATGCACCTGGAATCGGCACAACACGAATGCCTGCTTCATGCGCAGCGCGAACCAAACGGAAACCCGGATCACTAATGAGTGGTGTTCCAGCATCGCTGATTAAAGAGATGTGTTCACCTTGTTGCATTCTTGCAATCAGTTCAGGGACTTTTTGTCCTTCATTATGATCATGGCACGCTGTGGTTGGCGTGTTAATACTGTAGGCGGAAAGCAAGTGTCCAGAGTGGCGTGTGTCTTCGGCGGCAATGATTTGGCTGTTTTTTAAGGTTTGCTCAGCACGACGGGTAAAGTCTTCAAAATTGCCAATCGGCGTGGCGACGACATATAAAGTTCCAGCCATAAATATCGTTTCCTGTGATAAATATCATGAATTAATGTAAATCAGTCGAGATAGGGTACTGTGATAAACATTGCGTATTGATTAAAATGTTTTGCAAGAGATCATCAATTCATATTTCTAAAATAAGAATAATATATCGTTAACCATCCAACATAGAAGATGCCCATTATGCATAAAGCGATGTTGCAGCAATTCGTTTTCGCACTATCAATTTCAGGGTTTGTCTATGTTCCGCTGTCATATGCAGAAGTATTGGTGCTGCTCCCAGAACGCGGTGCTTTAGCGCCAGCAAGCGCGAGCGTCAAAGACGGCTTAATTGCGGCATATTATGCAGGAACTCGGCAACCTGCGGTGCGTTTTGTTGATAGCAGTGATCAACCGATGGACATTCTACTGGCGAAAGAGATTAAACCCACCACTGAATTGGTGATTGGGCCTTTGTCACGCGATCAAGTCGGCGAATTGGTCAATATTCACGTGAATATCCCTGTACTCACATTAAATGAAGTTGCACAAACTCAAAAGAATGTGTGGCAATTTGCACTGTCGCCTGATGAAGATGCGAATATTCTGGCTAAGGCCATTCTAAGCGATGGTGTGACACAGCTTTTTGTAATTACCCAACCACAATTTACTAAAGGTGAACGTTTTCGACGTGCGTTGGCGCAAGCAACGAAGCTTAAATTTGAAAATGCCAAAGTCATTCCTCCGAGTTTAACGCGCACCCAAGGTTTATTGGTTTTGGGCAGTAGTGAATGGGTCGGTGAGCAGAAGTTGCCGCGTGATCGCGTATATGCGCCGGCATTTGTGTTCGATCGCCGTATTCCTTTATCAACAGGTCTTCAGTTTTGTGATACGCCTGCGTTGTTACGAGGCAATTGGGCTGAGCTTAATGCCTTGAATACTCAGAAACCTGCATCAAGCGAAATCCAGCGTTTACGCGCTTTTGGTGCCGATGCATGGCAGTTGGCGTTATTGTTATTGGATAAAGCAGGCAGTGCAAAATTTGCAGGTAGAACGGGTGAAATTACTTTAAGTCATTCAGATATTAAACGTGTCCCAGTGTGTTTTCGTGCCACCAATGATGGACTGATTCCTCGATAATCTCATTTTAATAAAAACTGGAATCAATATGACTGTCGGTCGTTCGACCAGTCCGACCCATCAAATCGGACAAAAAGCTGAAGAGAACGCATTACAGTTCTTGCTGAATCAAGGTTTTCAATTGATTGTTCAGAATTATCATTGTCAGTTTGGTGAAATTGATCTGATTGTTTTTAAAAATGAATTATTGGTTTTTGTCGAAGTTCGTCAGCGCAAAGCCAGTGTGTTTGGTAATGCAGCGAGCAGTGTCACCGCCAGTAAGCAACGCAAAATTTGCCAAGCTGCTGCGATTTTTCTACAGACTCATCCTCAATTTGAAACATTCGATTGCCGCTTTGATGTAATCGCAATCGATGTTGCTGCGCGAACAAACAAAGCTGCGCCAGAGATTAATTGGATTGAAGGTGCATTTGAAGCAATTGTGACTTTTTAAGGTGTTCATCTTCTTTTTCCATCAAACACAAATATCAGCTAAGCCCTTGAGCGTATCTAAATGAATGTTAACGAGTGTCCACCACACTTCGATAGGCTCAGTGTTCTATGGTTTTGAATGGAATATTCATTATTCATGTGAATATTTTAGAATGATTAACACAATCGACTTATTTTTTTACATTGGGTTTTGTTAGACTTCAATGATTAATGAATTTAGTGTTATAGAGGTTACAAGATGCAAACTATGCTTGGTAAGAATGTGATCGGTAAAAAAATGAACATCAGCATCAATGCAAAAAAACTGTCTCATGTGACGATGATTTCTGTATTGTCGGCAACCGTATTGCTTTCAGGCTGCAGCACTTTTATTGCGGCGAATTCGGGGACTACGCCAGTTGGCGTGGAATCAAGTGATCGCTCTTGGGGTCAAGTCATTCTAGATAATTCCATTACGAAAACAGCAAGTATTAACCTCTATAAATTAGACCCACGCTTCAAATTGTCTCGCGTTAATATTCATAGTTTTCATGGTGTTGTATTGCTGACTGGACAAGTACCTGCTGCCAATCTCAAAAGTTTAGCCGAAGAAAATGTGAAATCAATGGCTGACGTCAAAGCTGTGCAAAATTACCTCACAGTGGGGAATGAGCTGGGCTATGCGCAGATTGTGCAGGATGGCATCACAACTGCGAATGTTCGTAAAAACTTTATGCTGCTCAAAGGCTTCAAAGATTCTCGCGTGAAAATTGTGACTGAAAATAACGTGGTGTATTTGATGGGTAAACTGCCAAAGAGCGATGTGGACTGGTTGCTTGATACACTTCAACGAACACCGAATGTCTCAAAAATTGTTTCTTTGATTGATATTCTGGCTGAAGCTGAACCCACGATTTTGTCGACACCTGTTGAGCGTAAAGCGTTGACAACAATTGGGAATGAAACCGTTGCTGCACAACCGACCGCCGTCGCGACGCCTGTGGCAATTGATCCGATGGTGACTTCACAACAACTCCAATAATGAGTTGTTGGTTCGGTATTGTGTCATTCCATATCAATATTTTTGGTTAGTCTATGAATATGCAGGTCGATGTAAAACCAAGAAAGTTTTCTGGTTTAAAAAAATTAGCAATTTTTGGCGTTATCAGTGGCGTGATTGCTGGTGCTTGTTCATATTCTCCGACCCAAGTTTTGACAGCGATTTCATCCGAACGAGGCGTGAAAATTTCCAGAGATATTTCTTATGGGGCTGATTCACGCCAAGTATTAGATATTTACCAGCCTGATAAAGCCGATGGCAAAAGCTCTACAGCGGGTGGTTTACCAGTGGTTATTTTTATCCACGGTGGATCTTGGCAAACTGGTGAAAAAGAGGGTTATGGCTTCGTTGGACGTAGCTTGGCGCAAGCTGGCTATGTCACGGCTGTGATTGAATATCGATTGGCACCGAAAAATATTTACCCAGACTTTGTGAATGACTCTGTGAGCGCGATTTCATGGGTTTATCAGCATATTGACCAATATGGTGGCAATCCGAATAAGTTGTTTGTGATGGGTCATTCTGCTGGCGCGTTTAATGCTGTTGCCGCGGTTGATGATGAGCGGTATTGGAAAAATAGTCATGTGCCGACCAGTGCGATTAAAGCCGTAATTGGGCTTGCGGGTCCTTATTCTTATGACTTCCGTCAATTTGATAGCAAGATTGCATTTCCATCAAATTTGCTGCCTGAAGACGTCATGCCTGATACTCATGTGCGTCCAGATGCACCGCCACATTATTTACTAACCGCTGAAAAAGATGAGTTAGTCGGTATCAAGAATCTGCTGAAAATGAAGCGTGGACTTGAACGCGCGAATGTTCCTGTTGAAACCGCTGTTGTGCCGAAAGTGAACCATATAACAATGATTGTTGCGATGGCAACACCAACACTATGGCTTGGCAATACAAGA
>CAYJUB010000245.1:2484-4409 GCA_964373145.1 uncultured Moraxellaceae bacterium | reverse complement strand
TTATTAAAACCTATTACGGTCACTGTCGATTCGATTGAGAATAGTAATCAAACCCTCGTCTATAACGGAGACAATCAGACCTTCGCCTTTCAAACCACTCAGACCTACTCTACCCCTTTGACGGGTAGTCTGGATGGTGATACCAATGCATTATTGGTGGCAAATGGCCGTAATACTGGAAGTTATGGCGCAACGCTGAACCAAAATGAACTCTATTCACATCAACAAGGTTATGACATTAGTTTAGTCGATAATACGACAGCAAATAACAATACTTTGAACATTACCCCTGCCCCATTGGTCATTAGTACCAATGACGTGAATAAAATCTATGATGCCACCACAAAAGCAGCGGGTACTGCAATTGCGGTCAGTAACACCCTATTATTGGGTACAGACTTTTTAACAGACGGTAATTTTATCTTTGATAATAAAAATGTAGGCACTAATAAAACCGTGACCACATCCAACGTCACGGTCAATGATGGCAATAACGGTCAGAACTACTCAGTAACTTATGCCGACAACACGACGAGTCAAATCACCCCTGCCACGTTGACCGTTTCTGCCACAGCAAATAACAAGATCTATGACGCGACTACGTCAGCAACGGCTTCATTAACGGACAATCGTTTCGCAAATGATGTCTTGACCGTGAATACAACGGGTGCAGATTTCTCAGATAAAAATGTCGGAAATGGTAAAAATGTCACCGTGAATGGTGTGACGCTATCAGGTACAGATGCGGCAAACTATATCTTAGATACAAACCCAGTCACATCAACAGCAGATATTACTCCTGCAACGTTGACCGTTTCAGCAATTGCAGATAACAAAATTTATGACGCCACAACCGCTGCAACAGCTTCTTTAGCGGACAATCGTTTCAATGGTGATGTACTGAACGTCAACACAAGCGGTGCCGATTTTTCAGATAAGAATGTCGGAAATGGTAAAACTGTCACCGTGAATGGTGTGACGCTATCAGGTACGGATGCCGCAAACTACATCTTAGATACTACACCAGTCACATCAACCGCAGATATCACCCCAGCCACTTTGACCGTTTCAGCAATTGCAGATAACAAAGTCTATGACGCGACTACCGCAGCAACGGCTTCATTAACAGATAATCGCTTCAGTGGTGATGTACTAAACATCAATAGTAGTGGTGCGAACTTCTCAGATAAAAATGTGGGAAGTGATAAAGACATCACTGTGAATGGCCTATCGCTATCTGGCACGGATGCGGCTAACTATATTTTAGATACCAATCCAGTCACCGCGATAGCAGATATTACCCCTGCAACGTTGAGAGTTTATGCAACTGCAAATAACAAGGTCTACGATGCAACAACTGCTGCAACGACTTCTTTAACAGACAATCGTTTCAGTGGTGACTTGCTGACTGTTCATTCAACGGGTTCAGATTTTTCTGATAAAAATGTTGGTAATGATAAAACCGTGACTGTGAATGGATTGACGATATTCTCTGGCGAAGGTGTTGATGCTGGCAACTATATCTTAGATACATCACCCGTCACAGCGACCGCAAATATCACTCCAGCCACTTTGACCGTCTCTGCAACAGCAAATAACAAAGTCTATGACGCCACAACCGCAGCAACGGCTTCTTTAACGGAGGACAATCGTTTCAGTGGCGATGTACTAAGCATCAATAGTAGTGGTGCAAACTTCTCAGATAAAAATGTGGGAAATGATAAAACTGTAACCGTGAATGGCCTGACGCTATCAGGTGCGGATGCTGCGAACTATACCTTAGATACAACACCCGTCACCGCGACCGCAAATATCACCCCTGCAACTTTAAAAGTTTATGCAACAGCAGATAACAAAGTCTATGACAGCACAACCGCAGCTACGGTTTCTTTAACAGACAATCGTTTCGGTAACGGAAATACAGG
>CAYJUB010000245.1:0-2384 GCA_964373145.1 uncultured Moraxellaceae bacterium | reverse complement strand
TGGTACAGGTGGTACAGGTGGTACAGGTGGTACAGGTGGTACAGGTGGTACAGGTGGTACAGGTATTTTAACCGCCGCAGCGGCTTTTTTAACTGCTGATCTTTTCGAGGGAGATGTACTGACTGTCAATAATAGTGGTGCGAATTTCTCAGACAAAAATGTAGGAAATAATAAAGTTGTGACCGTCAATGGCGTGACGCTATCAGGGACAGATGCCGGAAACTATATCTTAGATACAGCACCAATTACAGCGACAGCAGATATCACCCCTGCAACATTGACAGTTTCTGCAATTGCAGATAACAAGGTCTTTGACGGCTCAACCATAGCAACGGCTTCTTTAACGGATAATCGTTTCAGTGGAGATATCCTGAACTTGACTAACAGTAGTGCGAACTTCTCAGATCAATTTGTGGGGAATGATAAAGTTGTGACACTGAATGGCATCACGCTATCAGGGATAGATGCTGCAAACTACAGACTTGCATTGCCAGCGACTGCCAAAGCCAACATCGAAGTACTCCCCACCCATGCTGTGGAGAAAAATGTAGCCTTTAACTGTAGTCAATTTGGAATATGTCCTGTCGTTATCCCATCAATGACCATTAAACCGATCATGGATGTCTATTTACCACCCTCTTTACAAGAATGCGAAGCTCAGGATCTAAAAACCCCACCATCAGATTGTATTTTACCGCCAAAAAGTAAAATACAAATCACCACTGCCAGTGATGATGATGGCCAAGCAGCAACACCGATTCAAACGAAGCGTGCATTAATCATTGCCAATAGTGACTATCAAAATGTTGCCAAATTAGCCGGTGTGAAAAAAGATAGCCAAGCAATTCAACAGGAATTGGCGCAAGTCGGTTATCAAGTGACGGTTGTTGATGATGCCAACCGTGCAGAAATGGTTAAAGTGCTGAACCAAATGATTCAGGAAAGTAACCGCGATGATAGTGTGCTGATTTATTATGCAGGACATGGTTATGTGTATAGCGGTTCATCGGTGGGATACTGGTTACCGACCGATGCCCATATCGATCATGGTGAACAATGGATCTCAACCCTTGATGTTGCACGTTTTATCCGCAACATTGCTGCAAAACAAATTTTACTGGTGTCTGATAGCTGCTTCTCTGGCTCATTAAGCTATGAAACCGCATTACAGAAAAAGACTGAACTGGACAAAAATGCAGTGCTCAAACGTCGTTCGGTCATGGTCTTGACCTCAGGTAGCGAAGAACCTGTAGCAGATGCAGGCACAAGTGGACTATCACCATTTGCGGCTTCATTTGTACAAAGTATTAGCCAAGTGTCTAAGGATGGTGATTTACGTGGACAAGGTTTATATAAAAATGTTTACCAACAGGTGACCAGCCAATTTAAACAATACCCCACTTACGGCGGTTTGGATTCAGCGGGGAATATGCTCGGCGGCGAGTATATTATTGAGAAAAAATAAGACCATATACTTAAATAGGTAAAGTGATGCTCGATAAACAAGATAAGACACAACCTTTTTTGCGTAAGTGGCGTATTAGTAGTGTCATTGCGACCGTGATGGTTGTTGCCATGGCGTTGATGGCGAGTGCATTGATTACTGTTGGTTGGCTGGGTCTCCGTTATATTTTTATTCATACCGCCAGTGCGGGTGCCGCGGTGGTGGGCAAGATTACTCAAGAACGCGCCCATAATTTGGTCGATCATGCCGAAAGTCTACTGAGTTTGTTGGCACTCGATCAGATTACGAGTGCTTATACGTTGAAAGAACGTTTAGAACGGATTCCAGCGTTTCTTTTAATTTTAAAAGACAATCCACAAGTGAACACGGTTTACGTGGGTTACGATAATGGCGATGCCTTTTTTGTCGTCCAGCTCAATACCCCACAGCTCCGTGAAATTTATCACGCGCCAGAAGGCGCACTTTATTTTATCCGTAATATTCGACAAAACACCTCACAAGAAACCCAACAAGAAGACTGTTTCTATTTATTTGCTGATCAGCATCTCCAGCCAACCCAATCGCCACTTACCTTGCGCTATGATCCTCGGACTGAACCGTGGTATCACAACGCCTTACAACAAAAAGGGGCTGCGGTTTCTCAGCCCTATGCGTTAAGTCTCAAACCATTAATTGGGATTACGATGTCAGTACGTGCGGATCGCGCTGTGGTTGCCATGGATTTGCCATTGAATCATCTCAGCACCACGCTCAAAAAGATTAAATTAACGCCGAATAGCGAAATTGCCGTTATTGATAAAAACAACCATGTGATTGCCACCAATTTTGACGACAGTCATCAGGCGACGGCCCTAAACAATGAACTGGTCTTACCAACTTTATCTCATCAAAATTATCCGATTTTGTCCCAGTTGTGGCA
>CAYJUB010000244.1:0-4419 GCA_964373145.1 uncultured Moraxellaceae bacterium | reverse complement strand
TGAGCATTTCTGGTAATTGCTGCTGCATTTGCTCTTCTTTAGTCATTTTTTTGACGACCGTGACGCGCACCACGGCTGGCGCAACTTGTGCCACTAAATCAGAAAAATCAATTGGAGGCGCGGCCTGTGTCGTGGGCAATAACATCCCACCAATAACACTGGTTAAGACTAAACCTTTCATGATTGATCTAGCATACCCTGATTGACGAGGTGAAATACTCTCACTCGATTTCCCTTCGATAGCTCGTGTTGCGGCTGCGTCCATTAATGCGACTTCCTGTGAATAAATGATGTCATTAAGCTAAAACTAAGCAAAATATTGCAGCACAATTTTTACCATAATTCGCAAAAAATTTATGTTAGCAATCGTTGCAACATGTTGTATTAATTTCAATCTTTTACTAGAAAAATGTAAACCAATTCCTGTTTTACTGAGAAGTTCGACTTTGCAGGAAAAAACCCAAATGTTTTCCTGCGTTTAGGACAGACACATCGATTTTCCCCGACTCAACCTCATCAAACCATCACATTGACACGCATCAATTGCTCATTCGCTAGCAAAAACTACCATTCACAGCCACAACCAAGGCGTTTTTTCACTTGCAGAGACCGTCTAAATCTTTGATACTCGCTGTCTTATTCAGATTTTATAGGCACTTACCGCCCGTGAGCACGACGACCCCACCTGCTGGCACATCGAGCGCAGCAGTCAACACCAAAAATGACAGCAATAACAAATCGTTAAATCAAAGGGATTCTGACGATCGCTTTGATGTCAGCAGCGGGGGTAGTGGTGCAGCAGGATTGACTTTAGCACTCTCGTTGCCAAGTCATTTACAAGTTGCCGTCATGGCAAAAGCAGATTTGACCGAAGCCAGCACATATTATGCTCAAGGTGGTGTTGCAGCGGTGTTGGATGAAACTGATTCAACAGACAATCATATTGACGATACATTAATCGCTGGCGCAGGATTATGTCATCGCGATGCAGTGGCATTCACCGTTGAAGGCGGTCGTGCAGCCGTTGATTTTCTACTGAAACAAGGCGTGCGCTTTACGCTTGATGCCGAAGAGCAGTTGCATTTGACCCGCGAAGGTGGGCATTCACATCGTCGAATTATTCATGCCGCCGATGCCACAGGCATTGCGATTTCGACCACACTGATTAAACAAGTGAAGAAACGCAGCAACATCAAGATATTGGCTGACTATGCCGCAATTGATGTGATTACCAGTGAAAAATTAGGATTAGCAGGGACTAATCGTGTCGTTGGGATTTATGCCCTCGATATGAATGAGAACAAAGTCCACACCTTCCAAACGCGCTTTGTCGCGCTAGCCTGTGGCGGCGCAAGCAAATCCTATTTGTATACCACCAATCCTGACATTGCGACGGGTGATGGGATTGCGATGGCTTGGCGTGCAGGTTGCCGTGTCGCCAACATGGAATTCAATCAATTCCATCCAACTTGCCTCTACCACCCAAAAGCGCGTTCCTTCTTGATTACTGAAGCCATGCGCGGTGAAGGCGCGTATTTACGTTTGCCCAATGGCGAGCGCTTCATGCCGCGATTCGATGAACGTGAAGAACTTGCGCCGCGTGACATTGTCGCTCGCGCCATCGACTATGAAATGAAACGGCTGGGTGTGCGTCACTTATACCTCGACATCACCCATCGTCCGCCAGAATTCGTCAAAGAACATTTCCCAATGTTATACGAACGTTTATTAGAACTCGGCATCGACATTACCAAAGATCAGATTCCTGTCGTTCCTGCGGCGCATTACACCTGCGGCGGCGTCATGGTTGATCTGAATAGCGAAACGGACATTAGTGGCTTATACGCGATTGGTGAAACATCATTCACCGGTTTGCATGGCGCGAATCGCATGGCGAGTAATTCGTTACTTGAATGCTTTGTTTTTGGGGCGAGTGCCGCAAGACACATTACGCAGAAAATAGAAGAATCGACAGAGCAAGTTGCACTCGTTGACGTGCCAGCATGGGATGATTCACGCGTGCAACATCCTGATGAAGATGTGGTGATTCTGCATAACTGGGAAGAGTTACGTCACTTCATGTGGAACTACGTGGGTATCGTACGCACGACCAAACGTTTGGAACGCGCGCTGAATCGCATCCAAATGTTAAAACATGAAATTGAAGAATATTACTCAAGCTATGTGATGAGTAAGAATTTGATTGAACTGCGCAACCTCGCGCTCGTCAGTGAAATGATCGTCCGCTGTGCCTTGCAGCGTAAAGAATCCCGCGGTTTGCATTACACGCTGGACTATCCAGAACTCTCAAATGAAATCAAAGATTCGATTTTGATTCCACCTGATTTTACAGTCGGTTAATCAAATCATGAATCTACCGATTGAATAGATTCATGACAAGCATTCTGTTAAACACCTTTGAATGGCGCAACTAATTGCCAAGGTTGCGCTCTTTCAAGCTGACCCGCCAATTGAAATAACACCCCTTCTTCGCCCATAGGTGCAATGAACTGCACGCCCATGGGTAAACCTTTTTTGGTTACATGCAACGGAACAGACATTGCAGGTACACCTGTGATATTGGCAATCTGAGTAAACGGAACCCACTTCAAGTTATCCACTGCCATTTTATGCGCGATACCAAACTTGATGACAGGCTTCGCCAAGTGACCCGCTAAAAGCGCTTTTGCCGCCATTTTTTCAATCATGGATAGTCGGACTTCACCCACTTTTGCAGGCGGCATTGCCATTGTCGGGGTGAGCCACAGATCATATTTTTGATGGAACTCAGCAAGTTTCCGAGCACATTGATTAGCATAAACATACGCCTCGGCATATACATTTGATGGCGTCGCTTCACCAAATGCGGCACTGGCTAACGTATCCAGCTCAAAACCTTCCGCACCGCAGCCTGTTTCTTTTTTTACACGCTTTACAGTCACGGCTGCATTAGCAAACCACATCGTGAGGAAACTATGTGCCGCTTCTAAACCGTCAATATCAGGTTCAGCCTCTTCAACAAAGTGACCGAGTGACGTCAACAACTTTACGGTCTTCTCAACAGCTTTAATTGCTTCCGCATGGACAGGTGTACCTAGCGGTGAACGCGTCGAAAAAGCGATCTTGAGCGGTTTTGGATCACGACTCGCCTCCTCCAAATATGAACGTACAGGCGGTGCAAGCCGATACAATGAACCCACTTCATCACCATGCGTCGCGTCCAACATGGCCGCACTATCACGAACACTGCGGGTCACCACATGATTCATCGCTGCGCCATGCATCTGCTCTGTAACCATCGGCCCCCACGGCGTGCGACCACGACTCGGCTTTAATCCAAACAAGCCACAACACGCCGCAGGAATGCGGATTGAACCCCCGCCATCATTTGCACCCGCGATCGGGACAATCCCTGCAGCTACAGCCGCCGCAGAGCCGCCAGACGAACCACCCGGAGTATGTTTGATATTCCAAGGATTATGGCTTGCACCCCATGCTTCAGGTTCTGTAACGCCCTTTATGCCAAACTCAGGGGTATTGGTGCGTCCAAAAATCACCACACCCGAATTAAGCCAACGTTGGGTCAGTTCAGAATGAACAGCAGGACGATAATTCGCGGCTTTCATTGCCTTATTGCCATTGGCATTTAAGACGCCCGCGTAATCCTGAAATAAATCTTTGGTTAAAAAAGGCACGCCTGCAAACGGACCACTCAACGCCTGCTTGGCGCGCGCTTGCGCAATGTCATCCATGCGAATAATCACCGCGTTCAATGCGTCATGGGTTTGTTCCGTACGACTGATCGCAATGCGCAATAGTTCGGAAGCCGTCACTTCTCGACGTGCGACTAACGCAGCCAAACTCAATCCGTCATGTTTTATGTATTCTGCAAAATCCATTTTTTCATCATCCTGATTCTTTTTGTTGCATTGATAAGTATCGTGATCACAGCACAAAGGCAATGCGGTTCAATGTATAGCATATTTAATGATTTAACGGCGTTAGAACTTTTAGACGCTACAGGCAACAAAAACCCTAGACGCTTAGGCAATCTAGGGTTTTTCTTTAAAATGGCACAGCGGACGGGACTCGAACCCATTGAACCCTAATAGGGCCTTTTCATAGTCTTAAGATTCATAAATTTTGTGCCACGTCATACTCTGCTCAAGTTCAAAGGCAAGCTCTAACAACACTCGTTCATCTCCATGATTTGCCATGAGTTGACAGCCAATCGGTAAGCCTTCTTCACTCATCCCTACAGGCAATGAAATCGCAGGACCGCCAGCAACATTATTAAAAGGAGTAAAACAGGCAAAATTCTGTAAATGACTAAAAATTTCTTCAAAAGACTGTTTGGGTGAGAGTTGACCCAGTTTTGGCGGAGTATTACCAATCGTCGGTGTTAAAATAACATCGTAA
>CAYJUB010000243.1:2447-4423 GCA_964373145.1 uncultured Moraxellaceae bacterium | reverse complement strand
AAAAGCATATACAACCATGAGGACTGTCGTGCCCACGCATTTGGCAATGCCGTCCGCAAATCAATCACGTTTAAGCCTCACACTGAATCGAGTATTCGCCATGAATCGACTGAAATTATTATTCAACACCAATCTACTGAACATCCACAAAGTCACGCTGATGAAGCTGCGCATACAAACCATTATTGGCTAACAATTCAGTATGTGTTCCTTGCTCAACGATACGACCTTTATCCATTACGACAATACGATCAGCTTGCTCAATGGTAGATAGACGATGCGCAATCACCAATGTTGTTCGCCCGACCATCGCATCACTTAACGCCTGTTGAATATAGTGCTCAGATTCATTATCCAACGCACTGGTCGCTTCATCCAAAATCAAAATTGGCGCGTCTTTCAACAAGGCCCGTGCAATCGCCAGTCGTTGGCGTTGACCACCCGACAAGGACATGCCGCTCGCCCCAACAAGCGTATCAAAGCCATTCGGCAGTGCATCGATAAACTGATCGGCAAACGCAGCTTTAGCTGCAGCGCGCACTTCCTCATCGGATTTATTTGCCAGTTGTCCATAGGCAATGTTTTCACGCACAGTTTGATCAAACAAAACGACCTGCTGACCGACCGTCGCAATTTGACTGCGTAAATTAGCCAAAGTGAACTGATCAATTGGAATGCCATCCAACAAAATTTGACCTTCAGTCGTATTTTGAAAACGCATTAGCAAATTAACCAGTGTCGTTTTACCCGCACCCGACCGTCCAACAAACGCAACTGTCTCGCCCGCATTGATCGTCAGATTAATATCAGATAGAGCTGCAGTTTCATCAATATATGAAAAATTGAGATCTTTAAAGGTAATTTGACCAGTGATGGGTTGAACCAATGTTCCATGATCAGCCTCTGGCGGCGTATCGATCAAAGCAAAGACGGAATGTGCCGCTGACACACCACGTTGAATTTTTTCATTCACATCAGTTAACGCACGTACAGGCTTACTCAGCAAACCCGCAGCAGTGATATAAGCCACAAAATCACCCGCGCTGGTTGATGAACCCATAATTTCAGGACGTAACGCGATCCAAACAATGACACCCATCGCAATCGCCATCAACAACTGAATCAATGGGGTATTAATACTACTGGTCAGCACCATCTTTAGATTTTTTTTCAAATTACTGGTTGATGCCCGATCAAAACGATCACGTTCGTAGGCTTGACCCCCATAGTTTTTGACAACGCTATAACCGTTAATCGATTCATTGACGATGTGACTGACTTCGCCCATTGAATCCTGAATTTGATGCGACAGTTTGCGTAAACGCTTACTGGCTTTACGAACCAAAAAACCAACCATTGGCCCAACTAAGATCAATGCGAGTGATAAACGCCAATTCATCCAGAACAAATAACTGAGCAAACCGATCACAGTTAACCCTTCACGCAAAATTGTCTTACCCGCTTCGGTTGCAGCAGCAGTGACTTGTTCTACATCGTAGATCAGCTTCGCAGATAAATAACCACTTGAATGCGCAAGAAAATATGCTGGAGACAGGGTGAGTAACCGATCAAACACTTCTAATCGCAAGTTATAGACCACATGCCGTGCAATCACGGAAATGTAATAGCTACCTAAGAATGTACCCACGCCACGAAAGAAGAATATCGTCACAATCAAAATCGGAAAGAGATTTTTTGCAGACTGATCCTGATTGGTAATTGCATCAATAATATATTTAATGAGATGAGCACCGCCCACCTCTGAAGCTGCATTTAATACATTACCAATAATGACAAGTACTACTGCCCACCAATATGGTTTTAAATAAGCCAATAATCGTAGGTAGATAGCAAAACCGGTCAATTACTTACTCCCCATTGGAATGCGCGTACTGATATTAATATTAATAAATCCTAGCTTACCAGAAACATCCATCACTCGAATCACCGATTGATGGGTCGAACGACCATCAGCC
>CAYJUB010000243.1:0-2437 GCA_964373145.1 uncultured Moraxellaceae bacterium | reverse complement strand
GTATGATCACCACGACTCGCTGTTTCAATCGCGGCACGAAGTTCATCTTCAGTATCACTGGCAAGGGCCTTACCATTGACAGTATAGGCACCTTTTTGATCGACACCTACTTCAATTTTTTTCGGACGTTGAACTTCTGGTATCCCTGTCGCTTGCGGTAGAACCAAATTCAATCGACTGTATTTATTAAAACTCGTTGAAACCAGCAAAAAAACCACGAGAAATAATAAGCAATCAATCATCGGTGTGAGATTAATGTTGATTTCTTCAACATGCGGCTTTCTAAACTTCATGGCTGACTCGGCTTAATTGGCGAGTTAGACGATGATGGTGAAGATGCTGATTTCGATGCAGTTTTCTGCCCAAAAATTGAATTAGAGATGATTGATGAGGTATGAGGGACATGGACAGATTCAGATGAACCATGCACGCCACTATCATCAATCACCGTCGGATGCTTCGCACCGTGCATGACATAGAGCAAAATACCCGCTTGCTCTTCAAATTCCACTGCTAAATCAACCACTTTACGTTGATAATGACGGCAAGCCATCAGTGCAGGAATCGCAACAACCATACCCGCTGCGGTAGACATGAGTGCCTGCGAAATACCAGCGGCAAGCAAAGCTGGATCAGTATTTCCGCCGACATTCACCGCCATGAAGGATTCAATAATCCCAATCACCGTACCCAGCAAACCTAACAAGGGTGCAATCGTGCCAATCGTACCCAGCAGATTTAAGTTTTTTTCCAGACGATGAATTAAGGTGCTCGCGCGATTTTGCATTTGCAACGTCATGTACTCAAGGCCACCGCCAGCATGCTGAATACCCGTAGCCAGCAAATCACCCAAAGGTGAATTGAGTTGCAAATCGGAAAGTTGTTTACTGGTAATCCGACCTTGATGCAGCGTGACTGCTAAAGATTGTACCAAACCGGTTGGCGCAACTTTACGATGTTGCAGGCGAATCCCACGTTCAATAATAATGGCTAATGCTGCAATTGAGCATAAAACCAAAGGAAACATGAGCCATCCGCCCGCCTTAATTAACTCCCACATCGTTCAATCTTCCTAATTAAAATACTCGTTTCCGTTCTCGTTAAATCAACCAGACTTTCTGTCATCACATCAAAAAAATCAATAAATTAAACGTTTACTGTACATCCATCACCGCAAGAATCCCATCCAACTCATCGAGTGAATGATAGCGAATCACCAACTTCCCTTTACCTTTTGGGTTATGCAGCAATTCAACACGCGCCCCTAAACGCTCAGCCAAACGTCGCTCTAAATCACCAATATCAGGCGGAGAAACCCGCGCAGCTTTCGGCACAGGGGGATTCAAATGCTCACGAATCAACTGTTCCGTTTGACGCACCGATAACTCACGTCCAACGACAACACGTGCTAGATGACCTTGATCATCTAGCTTCACGCCGAGTAAAGCTCGCGCATGACCCATGTCAAGATCACCACGATCCAACATGGTTTTTACTTCTTCATTCAAACTCATCAAACGCAGCAAATTACTGACCGTTGCCCGCGCCTTTCCAACGGTTTCAGCGATTTCCTGATGACTCATACCAAACTCATCATGGAAACGCTGCAACGCATAAGCCTGTTCCATCGGACTCAGATCTTCACGTTGAATGTTTTCAATCAGCGCCAATGCAATCGCAAGCGCATCGGGTAAATCACGCACAATTGCAGGAATAACCGCTAAACCTGCTAAACGTGCTGCACGCCAACGACGTTCACCCGCAATAATCTCGTATTCTGTTTCGTCGCCAGTCGCATTTTCAATGCGACGCACAACAATCGGCTGCATCACACCATGGCGTTTAATCGAATCTGCAAGATCCGCTAAACTTTCTGGAGTAATTTCACGACGTGGCTGATAAATACCGCGTTGTAAACGATCCAGCTCAAGCTCAACCAACGTAACATTGGTTGGTGTCTGCGTATGCGTCTCAGCAACTTCAGCCCGTACCTGTTTAATTGTCCCTAATAGCGCGTCTAGCCCGCGCCCTTGCGCCAAACCCCGCTTACGCATCATTTTGATGATCCTTTGTTCAGTCCTTTCTTCTTCGCTGTACGGACTAATTCCGCCGCCGCACTTAAATATGACAATGCCCCACGCGAGCCTTTTTCATAG
This sequence comes from uncultured Moraxellaceae bacterium, assembly GCA_964373145.1. GTDB lineage: Bacteria > Pseudomonadota > Gammaproteobacteria > Pseudomonadales > Moraxellaceae > Aquirhabdus. Next base: position 281 of record CAYJUB010000243.1, on the reverse strand, counting down.
AACATCACTGGCATACCGTGTGCTGGCGCTTCAGCCAATCGTACATTACGCGGAATAATTGTTTCCAACATGATGTCTCCAAAATGCGTCGATAATTCTTGTGACACATCATTGGCCAACGTATTACGTGGGTCAAACATTGTACGTAAAACACCCCGAATTTGAATATCAGGATTCAGCACTTCACGGATTCTTTCGATCGTTCCAGACAAATCTGCTAAGCCTTCCAGCGCATAATACTCACATTGCATAGGAATAATCACCCCCGATGCAGCAGATAA
>CAYJUB010000242.1:0-4427 GCA_964373145.1 uncultured Moraxellaceae bacterium | reverse complement strand
TATCAAAATCGCGTGCAGGATCAAAGTAATCCAATGCTTTGGTCATGATCAAATAAGTGTTGGCATCAAAATTACGGCTAAATTGCTCGCCTTGATAACGCAAATAACTTTCAACTTGGAACTCAACGTCGTAGCCGTAGAGGAAATTCCCCGATTTTAAGTCACGTCCGAATTTTTGCTTCATCGCATCTTCGGACAAATAGGTAATGTGTCCAACCATCCGCGCCAAAATCAGGCCGCGTTTCGGGAAAGTATTTTGTTCTAAAAAGCGACCGCCATGAAAATCAGGGTCAGAGAGAATCGACTGACGCGCGACTTCATTGAATGCGATATTTTGCGCGGAGAGTTTTGGCGTACTGGCGACAACGACACAGTTTTTCAACCGATTCGGATAATCCACCGCCCATTGCAGGGCTTGCATGCCGCCGAGTGAGCCGCCGACAATCGCATGCCAGACATCGATTCCTAGACGATCAGCCAACAAGGCTTGGACTTTGACCCAATCACGCACGGTGACGAGTGGAAAATCAGGGCCATACGGCTTATTATCATTTTCAGGATTTGGCGATGTTGGGCCCGTTGAGCCGTTACAACCGCCGATGTTATTCAGTGCAACGACGAAAAATTCATTGGTATCAATGGCTTTGTTTGGGCCAATACAGCTATCCCACCAACCCGCTTTGCTTTCACCGGGATAATAACCCGCTGCGTGGTGATGACCCGATAAGGCATGACAAATCAGAATCGCATTCGACGCATCGGCATTCAATGTGCCATAGGTTTCGATCATGATGTCAAAACGCGGTAATGTACGACCCGTTTCAAGCAATAACGGCTGTTCGAATGACTCCATACGAGGCGTGACAATCCCTACAGAATCAGCCGTAGTGCCTGCATTTTCGCTCGTATTGGTGTTGCCTTGAGTCATATTGATACCGATTCTACTTCAGTGACATGCAAATCATATCCGACCTTGCAGTGTAAGGTTGGTGCTGGTTTCGATCAAGGGTCAAGCGGATTTAGATGTCGTTAATCGTGTATATTCGTGTGAATATTAATCAGTTAGGTTGATCGAGAAGCGATCAGTGGCATCGCTGCGCGTCTGGCATGCAGTGTTGCTGCATCATAATCAGTCAAAATCACGGTGGGCTCTTCGCTGGTCGTATGGGCGAGCACGTCACCCCAACCATCGACAATCGCACTGTGTCCCCAAGTCTGACGTGAGCCGTGCCAGCCTGCTTGTCCAGCGCCAACCACCACACATTGCGCATCAATCGCACGGGCACGGAGTAGCAGCTGCCAATGTGCACCACCCGTTAGATGGGTAAAAGCCGAAGGTGCGGTCAAAATTTCTGCACCTTGTTGGCGCAGGGCGATGGCTTGTTCGGGAAAACGTAAGTCATAACAAACCATTAACCCCAATTTTCCAAAGGGGGTATTCGCCGTGACGATTTGATCGCCTGCCTCAAACGTGGCGGATTCTTGATATTGCCCAATACCATCTTGCACTGCGACATCAAATAAATGAATTTTGTCGTAGCGCGCAACGGTATTTCCGCTCGGATCGAGCACTAAGTTTGCTGAACGGACACGCCCATCCGCAATCAATTGCCCATTTGGACGATAGGCGCAAGGAATCGAGCCTGCAACAATCCAAAGATTGAGGTCTTGTGCCCATTGGGCAACGGTTGCAATGATCTCATCAAAACGCTCGGCGGTATGCTTCTGCTGGCCTGGCGCAAAACAGGCAAAGTTTTCTGGTAAGACCGCCAGCTGACAGTGCGCGTGTGCGGCTTCTGTTAGTAATTCAAACGCATGCGTCAGATTGAGGTCAATCTGATCTTGCGAGTTCATTTGAATCGCAGCTAAATGTGGGAGTGTAGAAGTGAATGACATGGCAACCCATCCAAGTGTGTCACGAGATTTGCCAAGTATGCCGAGTTGTATCAGGAAAATGCAGTAGTGATTGCGCAAACATCGCTTATCGCTTGTTAATTATTTTTTGCAGCGATGTTTTGGATGTGTATTGACCGAATCTTAATGGCGTTGTTGGGTCATAAAGCTGTGGTTTGATTGTTGTTGCATCTGCTGTTGTCGATGTTCTTGCTCAAGTTGTTGCACCAGTGGTTGAAACATCGCCTTGTTATTCTCGTTCAGATTCATCAACGTTTGATGAGCTTCTAGAACGGTTTCTAACATGGCGTAATCACCAGGTTGTTCTTCAGGCAGTGTCAACGTACAGGACGATGCGGTCTTGCAGTTCAGCATGACAAACACTTGTCCTAACCCCATGCTGTTAGTCAGCGTGGTGATGTCGGGATTCGTCGATAGCATAATTGGCTGGATATCACGTTGCGTGCGCAAGTGAAGACCGAGCTTGGCGAGAACACCGAGCGTCGTGCTATCTACAAAAGTTGTGTCAGTCAGATCAACAAGGGCGCCGGTAAGCGTTTGATCTTGTGTGATTTTGTCTAGGAGATGGTCTAGACTACTGCAGGTCATGGCGCGAACCTCGCCGACCAATTTGAACACATGCGTTCCTTGTAGGACTGCATACTCAATACGACCAGTTGACATATAAATGCAAGCACTCACATATGGATTCATAATTATCGCACAAAAAAATGACTAACAGCAAGGCGATTACGAATGAACACGCTATCTTGTCGGACGATTTTTTGCTAAAGCATGAACTTTATTAGACGGTTAGATGATATTAAGAGTGAATTACTTCACGCGATTAAGCGATAGAATCGTTAAATCATCCGATAAATGTGTCGGCGGGCTGAATGTACGCTGCGCTAAAGTTTCTATCAGTTGACTTAATTGTTCCGCAGTACCCCCAGAAAAAATCTCAATCGCGCCATCAGAACAAAATAGCAATTGAGACTGTGGCTGGAGTGCCGTGGTTTGCGTGGTGAGCGTTAAGTCGGTCACCAGTCCTAGGGGGAAACTACTGCTATTCAGGGTTTCAACCGTTCGATCTGGATTGATCACAAGTGGCGGAGGATAATGACCCGCGCTGCACCATTCGAGATGATGTGTGCGTGGATTGAGCAGTCCACAGAGCGCAGTAATGTGTTTCCCTGCGTTTTGAATCACGAGGAGTCGATTCATCCGACTCAGGAGCGCTTGCGGTGAGTGCTCGGTACCATGAAATGCAGCGAGCCAGCCAGTCAAAAGACTACTTGCAGCACCGTGCCCCGCGACATCAGCCAGATAAAACAATAATCGATTATCGGGGGTCATCCAATAATCAAGCCAATCCCCTGACAGCGCACTTGCTGCACGATAGATGTGCTCGATCTTATAGTCGAGAAGGTCAAGCGACGTGGGGAGTAGGCGCTGTTGCAAGCGTGCCGCGGCAGGTAGATCACGGCTGTCGCTTTGGTGCAAATGCTGAGTCAGCAGTTGTTCAATAATTTCAGGCAAGGCATTCGGCAATTGCTCACGAATCCATCCCGCCCATGCGCCGCGCTGCCACGCCTGCGCCAATTCATTGCCTTGGATTGTACTCGCCAAGACGATGGTTGGCTGCGGCCATTGATTGGCTAGATAAAGAGAGACATCGGCAATGATGAGCTTGTCTGTGGGCAAGGTGGAAATCTCATCAATAGACAGTTCGACGAGGTCAGGCAAATCTGTGTACAGGCGTGCATGACAGTCGTCTAGTTGTGAATCAATGAGATAGACTGGCATGGTGGACTAGAATTGCGCAGATTGGGCAAGTATCACCGTTGCAGATGGATCCATGGGTGTGTCTGCTGTGATGGTGATTGCTGAATCAAGTGGCTTGTCCGTCGGTGTGGTGTCTGCAGCATGTTGTTCTGCTGGGGTCACAGTCGTGTCAGTGTCTTGGCTTTTTTGTTGGTCAAACTCATTATCACCAAAGCCATCATCACCAAAGCTGTCTGGAGTTGATGTTGGTGTATCTGAATTACCTGTTGAAGCACTTTTAAATTGACGATCTTGCAGGTAAACGTCACGGAGCAAAGTGTATTGATCCCCTTGAACAAAGTTCTCTAGACCAATCAATCGAGCGCGAAGATTGACAAATTTCAAGCCTGTCAGTCCTACTTTTTCATAATTATTATCTATATATGTTTGGGGTGAACCGAACTGATCCACAGCACGACCAAACGTATCGCGGACCGTACTTGGGCCGAAGAACGGCAACATCACATACGGCCCAGAGCCAATGCCCCATTCCCCGAGCGTTTGTCCTAAGTCTTCGTCGGATCTTTCGATACCAAGCGCACCTGCCACATCATAAAAACCTAAAGTGGTCGTCGTGTTAATGACAAAGCGACTTAATGATTCAATCGATGTACCCGGATGACCTTGCAGTAAATTATTGACTGCGGTCCAAGGCATGGCGAGATTTCTGAAAAACTGAGTGACACCATGCTGAACTGGACTTGGAATGA
>CAYJUB010000241.1:0-4431 GCA_964373145.1 uncultured Moraxellaceae bacterium | reverse complement strand
GACATTGTGAGTAAATGGACTTGAGGTTAGCGTAATAAATAGCAGCATCGCCACCGAGACCATGCCCATAATCGACAAGACTCGTGCAACCATATCCAAAGGTAGCGCGCGATTAAACACGGCGACAGCACCACCCCACAGGGCCAAAATCAACGCCCAAAGCAACAGTGAGCCTTCATGACCGCCCCACACTGCGGACATTTGGTAATACCAAGGCAAGAGGCTATTGGAATGTCCAGCGACGTAAACCAAACTAAAATCATTGGTTAGAAACGCGCCCATCAAGCACAAAAAACTGACCAGTAATGCAAGCATGTGAGCAAATGCGAATGAAGAAGCCAGTTGCTGCCAAAGCGGTTGGCGACATAATACGCCGACTAATGGAATCACTGCCTGTAAGACAGCAACCATCAATGCAGCGATTAATGCAAAAAAACCCAACTCACCCAGCATGTCTCTCCCCAAAGAACACTGAGCTTGTCGAAGTGTGGCGCACTAAAACACCGCACATTTCGACAGGCTCAATGAGCTATATCGTTTAAATTCCTACAAAAAAAGCCCGCAATGATCACAAGCGGGCTTTTTTTGATTGTTGCAATAATGCGTCTGCTTGGTTCTAACTAAAAACCAAAGATCAACTGGATGAAACCTGCAATCGCACCAGTCACACCACCCAAGACAATCAAAATCCACTCATCTTCATGGAATGCAGGACGCAATAGATTTTGGAACTCTGGCGGGGTTAACTTCAACAAGCGTTCATGGAAAATTTCATAGATTTTCTTTCCACGACTCTGATTTAACGCGACACTGGAGACAGGCTTCATCGTCGCTTCAATCGATTTATCAATCATATCCGACTTCAACTTCGCATATTCAGTTGGGCCAATACTCATTTGTAACACAGTCCGCAACAACGGTGTTTCCATGACCAGATTGATATGGCGTTTGAGGATGCGGCGCGTTTTATTTGACCGTGTCCCATACATCATTTCGCCCATAATACTTTTGACAGTAATCAAATCTTGGGTCACGACTTCAGCAAAAACTGCGGAAACTTCTGGCTGACGGCGCATAAATGCACCCTGCCAAGCCAGTGTCCCAATTTTTGGTAATGTCGGCAAAATAAATGGAAAGCTTTTAGAAAATCTAAAGAACTGTGGAAAGCGAATATTAATCGGCTCGATTGGATTAAAGACCATCCAAATCGCAATCCAGTTGGTGAGGAAACCCCACAATGCCGCCCAGAACACAATGGTCCAATGCCAAGGCACGACCAAGAAGATTACCATTTGAAACAGACCAAACACCAAACCAATCAACGCGCTAATGTGCCAAATAAAATTAATTTCTTTTTGACCCACTTTCAGGAACATTTTCACCATCAATAGACGGTCATTTTCCATTTTACGCACGATCATTTCGCGCATATCGACCAAATTTTCAACATTAAAAGTCAGCTCAGTCACAATATCATGCATGACTGTTGGCATTTGCTTATGGGCTTGTTGATAAATACGCCGTTTCACTGAAAACGGTAAATTTTCCCACAGTGTCGGATTTCGATCGAGCATGACTTCATCAATTAAGTATTCAAGCTCTTCGGCGATATCATCACCGATCATCTTGGCCATTTCAGCAGGATCCATTGCATGAAAAAATTCTTGCAATGACCCTAATTTTGACAATGTTTGGTCTACGATGATGCCCGAAATCTTGCCTGCTTTGCGCGGCACAATGCCTTGCCAACCTAAGGGAATTGGCCCTAAGCGAACACCCCAAAACTTAATGGGATAAAACATCATGTTCAATGCCATCCACACATGCATCCAAGTCACAATCGCCGCAACAGGCGCAATCGTCACATAGACCCAAAAGTGCTCACCACTCAACACTTCTTGCAGACGTTCAACGAGAATTTGCCAAACACTAGAAAACATGGTAAATCCTATTCGATTGATCTAATTAATATTACTTTATTATCATGAGCGTTCAGTGTAAGCATTGCAAATGTCTAGATCATGACATTTGCAGTGCTTAACACCACATGTATTACCCGTATTCTTTAAAACAACCCATAACCCCAGCTCAAACCAAACATAATCATCGGTGTGATTTTTTGCTGATTGGCATTACCCGTTTCTTCAGTTTGAGCGCCGCCAAGCGAAACACTTGCAGCGGTCAGACTGGTTTTATTCAAAAACAAATAAGACATTTCTAATGCCGCACCTAAACGGTTTTTGCGCTCATTCGTCGTGCCGATGCTGCTATTTTCAATATGCCCAGCATAGGCACCAAAATAGAGACCATTATTATTTTTAGCACTTTCATAGTTGTAAGGCATACGGAAGCCGACTTGACCCGCAATCTCATTACCCTCAAAAAACTGACCGACTTTTGCATACACATGACCAAACTCTGTGGGCACATCGGCATAAAAATGCAGCAAAGAATTGGTAGAACCCAGACCCACATAAACCCCATGCAAGTCATCGACGCGCGTATGATTAAAGCCAAAATAATCAAGTGTTGCAGCCCCCGCTGAACGCATCATCCCTTTCGACTTAGCAGCAGGCTCTGTCGTATCAGATGTTGCTGAAGAATCTTCAGCATTCGCCAATGAAGTCGCCGTCAAACACCCTGCCAACAATAGCGCGCTTAGAGCAGACATAGACACATGTGAAACAATGGATTTTGTATTTCCTTTATTCTTTGACATCATTACTTTGAACCCTACCATTGATTCCATGAGTGACCTCTCCATATGACTTGTAATTAATTCGCAGTCGGTAACATCAATCAGTCTTTCTCTCATTGATTGAATAAGCGACTACAACTGTTATTTATGAAAGCCGGCGGCTTTGACGATTTATGGCAATACGAAAGCTAACTTTAACAGAAAACACACGGCTTTGAAGCAGAAAACTGCGAATCTATGCTTTGTTGAATATCATTTGTAAAAATAAACCCGTCAGCTTGAGCGCAAACAGTGAAGTAAAACAACCATCAACCCTGAGTTTATGATTATTTTATCTGAAAAATCAATGAATAAGCCAGTATGAATTTTACGATGTAAACATTTGAATCACAGCATAATCACCGAAAGTTGATTGTCAGGGTCAGCTCAGATCGTTACACTCGCAGAATTGAGCACTTATTCATAATCAAGTGCTGTCACACCACCTGTTTTGCGACCGACCATGACGCGTTTTTCCAGAATCAAAAGACCCACACCGCTTAAAGATATTGCTCGAGAGCGCGATTTGTTTCGCTCGCGAATCTTCACGGCACTAATCGTCGTCGTGGTGTGTTTTTCTATTCTTTTAGCACGTTATGCACATTTGCAAATCCAACAGTACGACCACTTTTCGACTGAATCGAATAAAAACCGAATCAAACTACAAGCCATTCCGCCGACCCGTGGCTTTATCTATGATCGAAACGGCATCTTACTCGCTGATAATCATCCGATTTTCACGGTCATGATCAATCTCGATAATATGAAAGATATCAAGCAAACCTTGATACGCTTGACACCCGTTCTAGACCTGACACAAGAAGATATTGATCGCTTTACTGCACGCGCTAAAGTCACCCGATCACAGCTCAACCCGATTGCACTCAAAATCGATTTAACCGAATCGCAAATCGCTCGCTTTAGTGAACGAAAACAAGAATTTCCCGGCGTCTCGATCCAAACCAAAATGACTCGCTTCTATCCGCACGGCGACTTATTTGCCCATGTCATTGGTTATGTCGGTCGAATTAACGATAAAGAACAAGAAAAATTAGACAAAAATGCGTATGCAGGGACTGACTTAATCGGCAAGATCGGTATCGAAAAATCTTATGAAGATTTGCTTCACGGCATTCCGGGTTATCAATACATCGAAGCGAATGCGCACGGCGAAGTGATCAGGCAACTCGGCAAAACCGACGCCAAACGTGGTGATGATCTGTATCTATCCATCGACTACGGGCTGCAAAAAATTGCCCATGATCAACTGGCAGGTCGTCGCGGTGCGATTGTTGCCATGAACCCAAAGACAGGAGAGGTCCTCGCTTTTGTCAGCAATCCCTCCTTCGATCCCAATCCATTTATTGCAGGGATTAAATCTGGCGCATACGCGGCGTTACGTGATGATCCTGAACAGCCGCTATTCAACCGTGTATTACAAGGTCTCTATCCGCCGGGTTCAACAATTAAACCGATTTACGGTTTGGGCGGCATCCATTATGGACTGATCGACTGGACGTCTAAGATTTACGACAGCGGCTTCTTTCACCTTCCGGGTGATTCACACAAATTCCGTGACGATGTGCCTGGTGGACATGGCACAGTCGATTTGGTGAAAGCTGTTGCTTCATCATGCGATACTTTTTACTACGTCCTCGCCTATAGAATGGGCATTGACCGCATGCACGCATGGA
>CAYJUB010000240.1:0-4468 GCA_964373145.1 uncultured Moraxellaceae bacterium | reverse complement strand
AACCGAGATTCCAAGAATTGTGACTGGAGTTCAGACTGTGCTCTTCCGATCTGAATTATTGTGCAACAACAAGCCATTCAGCAAAAAAAGATGACAAACATTTGCCTGATGTTGTGTTATTAAGTAGCGGTGAGTCTTGGCGCTATTGGCGAGAGCTTGCAGGTGAGCAGACATTAACGCCGTGGTTATTGGTGATGGGGCAACGACTTATGGATGAAGTTGTGCAATTGACACCGAAAATTCGTCGCTTAACCAGCTTGCAACCGGAGCATATTGTTGAGGTCGTGTCAGGGATTGAAGACTTTAGATGAACTAGGCTGTTGAAGTAGACTGTTGAACTAGGCTGTTGAAGTAGACTAAGGAGAGTCGTTTGATCTCGGATTTAATAAAAAGGGTTGAGCCAATGGTTCTACGCATGATTCTAAGCTTAGCAATGAGGCCAAGTATATGAAGCGTTGGGCGATCATGACGTTTTCTGTTGCCGCGATTGTAGGCGTAGGTTACTTGGGCGAAAAAGCGTATTTGTCAAATCAGCAACATGACCAAGAGATTCAGAATCGTATTGCTGCGTTAACGATACAAGTCTCTGATTTAAATGATCGTTTTGTTGCTGCTTCGCGTGATGAAAATGATGATTCCAATTCTGAATCGAAAAACGCAGTGTCGGGTCTGACCTTGTCGATGGCACAAATTTTTCCGCAGCATTGGCTGAAGCAAACCTTACAACTTGCCCAATCACAATTAGAATTCGATCAGCGAACGCCCACAGCCAATCCATTTGATTCTGCAAAAAATACACTTTATCTCGTTAAATCCAATTTAGATTCCCTTGTTGCAGGCCATGCGATTTCTGAGCTGACTGCGAATGCTTTGGCGCGCGCAATTGATGTCGACTTAAAAATGATCGACAGCCAAGCCCAAACGCAGCGTCAAGAAATACAACTTTTGGATCGTCATATTGCCCAGTTGCAACTGACGTTGGATACTTTGGCACGTCAAGGGCCAAGCATGAGTGCGCCGGCTCCTACTCGCAATCTGCCAGCTCAAGCCAATGCAACGCCTACACCTGAATTATCATTTACCCAGCGAATCTCTCGATTATTTGTGATTGAAAAACCTGCACTGAATGTCCGTGACAATATGCTGCAACGGGGTTTGGTGTGTCGTGAAGTGGCATTGACGCTTGGACTTGCACGACAAGCGCTGGCACAAGGACAATCAGATCGTGTGATGCATTTGCTCGCTGATAGTCGTACGCAATTGGCTGGTGTGGTCGATCCAGCTGCCAGACAAATGCAAAATGCTATAGCAACACTCAAAATTCCCACACATCCTAAACTTCAATTGACAGCGATGCAGTGGGCACCTGCGGAGGCCTTGACGATACCTGTCAATCCGACGCCAGAGGCCGTGCCTAGTGGTGTTACATCGACCGCCACACCGAAACTAACATCTTCGCCACGTGTGGTTGCATCATGACCGACGGCATTATTCTGATTGTATTTAGTGCCATTTTATTATTACTCTTGGCCATATTAACCAGTGCATTATCTGATGATGCGGGCTATGTGCTGATGGTTTGGCATCAATGGCAAATTCAAACCAGCGTGGGTTTTGCATTATTAGCCGTCCTGTTGTTTGCCATATCGTTCATCATTCTGTTTTTCCTCATTCGTGCTGTTTGGTTCGGTTCAGAATATTTCTATCAGAAACGTAAAGCATTGACTCGCCGCAAAACCCTGATGAGTATGGATGCGGCGATACGTCAGCGCTTAGTCGAGAATTTTCCGGCGGCATTCGCGGCGATGGAAGATTCATTGACCAATAACAGCCTAAACCTAAAACCATTCAACAAGAAAAAAGGCTCTGCGTTACATTTACTGCAAGCGGATGTAGCTTGCCAAGCCGGATTGTATGCAGCGGCGATTGAACACTTGACGCAAATTGATAGTGATGATCATGAACTGGGGATGTTGTTACGTGCCAAAATTGACATCGCATCGGGCGATTATGCGCAAGCGCACAGTACTTTGGAAATGCTCCTTTCATATCACGAACGTGGTGTGGTTGAGCCCGTTCGAGAAGCATTAAAACCTGATTTTGATCGACAAGTGGGCGTGTTGTGGAGTGAACTTGCTTCCAAATTGCCATGGCATATGTTGTCGTATCTGATTTTTCCTGCGGCACATCATATTGATTGGTCGCTGTGGTTAAATGCTTTGTTGGCAGCCGACGTGCCAGAGGATGCAGCGGATCGTTTGACACGTTTTTTACACGTCATGCCGACCGAGACTCAAGACCCATTTGTCAATGAAATTTTTGGTTTGTTCGTTAAAGCTGAGCAGTATTCGCGTGCCATAGAGTTGGCGGAACGTGTGCTCGCAACACGTTTGGATGCGCCATTATTGGCAAGTTGGATGACTGTTTGTATCGTTCATGCCGTTGAATCATCAACGCAATCAGTTGATAATGTACTCGTGCAATTGGAACAGCGTTATCCTGCGCAACCCGATGTCGCGTTGGCGCGTGTGCGTTGGATGCGGCATCTTGCTGTATCTCAACCTGAGCAGCTCGATGCGGCATTGGCTTTACTCAGCCCTTACCAGAATCATCCATTAATCGAGAAATATACGTTAATCTGGCAATTAGAAAGTCAGCCGAATTTGGATGAGCAGTTACGAACCACATTATTGAGTAGAATAAATTCATAGAATTAGCGAAGTGTGTTTAATGCGTGAGAATGATTCATTTTCTTCACGCTGGTTTTATTTCCTCATTACTTTTTCGTTGGAAAAAAATGCACCATGAGTTCACTCAAAGAGTTTGCAGTTGTTTACAGTCAGAATGTCGCTTGGGGCGATATGGATGCGGTCGGGCATGTCAATAATGTCATGTATTACCGCTACATCGAGAGTGCGCGTGTTGAGTATTTGACCCAGATTGATGCGATTGGGCAGGGGTTGTCTGCCGTGATTGCATCGAGTAGTTGTCGATTTCTGCGTCCTGTTTTTTTTCCTGATGTGCTGGAAATCGGTGTACAAGTGATTGAGGTGCGCAATTCAGGTTTTCGCATGAACTATGTGTTATATAGCACCAAGCAAAAGCAAATTGTCGCGACAGGTGATGCAATTGCCGTGATGGTCCATGCCACAACGTTAGGTAAAGCAGCGCTTCCTGCCGAATTACGTCAACGGATTTATGCCCTTGAACAAACGGTGGGCAATGATTTGATTAGTTCTGAATCGGAAGAACGTATTGGTTTAACCAGTGGACTGACCAATGCTGCGCGTTCCCTGCGTGATAATTTGCGAGAAAATATCAAAGAAGGTCGCGAGACTTTAAAAGAGAATATCGAAAGTATTGTGCCGCGATTGGGTAAGCGGGATTAATAGAAGTTATATTCATTCGTAAAAAATATAGCTCATTGAGCCTGTCGAAATGTGCGGCGAAAGGTTCAAATACCTGTGGTTGGCACTTCTTCGACAAGCTCAGTGAGCTATTGCAGTTTATAACAACCTCTTACAACCGCATCTCAATCCCTAAATCAGCCATATAGCGCTTCGCTTCTGGAATCGTGTATTGACCAAAGTGGAAAATACTCGCCGCTAAAACCGCATCTACGCCACCTAGCAATACGCCATCGGCTAAATGCTGCAAATTACCCACACCACCCGAAGCAATCACAGGAATGTTGACGCGTGAGGTAATGTTTTTCATCAAACCTAAATCGTAACCAGCCTTCGTACCGTCGGCATCCATACTCGTCACAAGTAATTCACCCGCGCCAAGCCCCGCCATTTTGACGGCCCATTCGACGGCATCAATGCCAGTCGGTTTACGTCCGCCGTGAGTAAATATTTCCCATTTGTCATCCGCAACTCTTTTGGCATCGATCGCGACGACGATACATTGCGCACCAAAGCGTGATGAGGCTTCACCAACAAATTCAGGCGTAAAAACGGCTGCGGAATTGATCGAGACTTTATCTGCGCCAGCGTTCAACAGTTGACGAATGTCATCGACTTTACGTACGCCACCACCCACCGTGAGCGGTACAAAAACGGATTCTGCCATGCGCTCAACGGTGCGATAGGTCGTATCGCGACCATGCGCAGTCGCGGTGATATCGAGGAAAGTGATTTCATCCGCGCCTTGATCGTTATAGCGGCGCGCGACTTCGACGGGATCGCCAGCATCGCGAATATCCAAAAATTGCACACCTTTCACTACGCGACCATTGTCGACATCAAGGCAGGGGATAATACGTTTAGCCAGCATATTTAAAGTCCAATACACGCAATTATTTAACGGATGCTTTAGCGAATTGATAAAAGCACGCTATATTAACAAAACTTGATTGTTGACATTGATTTTTTTATTTCAGGGTTTCTTTATTTATGTCGGTCTATACGGTTTTGACGTTGGAAGCGGTACAAACCTTCGCGCAGCAGTTTAATTTAACCGTTTC
>CAYJUB010000239.1:920-4481 GCA_964373145.1 uncultured Moraxellaceae bacterium | reverse complement strand
AATATCCGCTGGATTTAGCCCTTTTGCAGCCAAAAACAGCAACACACGACGTGGATTTGGCGCGCGCTGTGCAGTAAACAGTTTCATTTTATTCTATCCTTTTTCCAAGCTGACTAATGACACTAAAAAAACAACCTAAATTATCAATTAATCATTAATATTCAAATATATATTTAATATATGAATACTTAAAAACCATTGATATTCAGTAGGGGGAAGACCTATGTGTCTACCCTAAAAATCGGAAGCACACCTAGCTCTCCCCCTACAAAAAAATTGTTAGCTGCCCTGAAACCTACTGCCCATTAAACAGCCCAAACAATGATGGATCAGTGTTGTTAGCACTTTCATCAACCACTTCAGTTTTCACTTCTGCGGTTGGACGTTCGCCAATTTCAACTGCAAGTTTGACCTGTTTTTTGCCTCGCAGGACCAAAAGGTTTACAGTTGTATTTGGCTTTTGCGCAGCAACTCGTTGAATCAACTGCCCTGCGGTTGAAACAGCTTCATTATTCAATTTTAAAATCACATCATTACTTTTCAGGCCACCAAGGTCAGCTGGACCATTTTTTAATGTTCCAATAATACGGACACCTGTCGTAAAACCTGAATCAACCCCTTCAGTTGGATCTTCTTGATTACGCACTTGAATACCCAGCCAGCCGCGCGTTACTTTGCCGCTTTGGACAATATCCATCATCACTTGTTGTGCCAAACTCGCTGGAATCGCGAAACCAATGCCCATCGAGCCACCAGTGCGCGAGAAAATTGCGGTATTCACACCGACCAGATTTCCTGCGACATCAATCAGCGCACCACCCGAATTTCCGGGATTGATCGCCGCATCCGTTTGAATAAAATCTTCAAAGGCGTTGATGCCAAGCCCTGATCGACCAATGGCCGACACAATGCCATGCGTTACTGTTTGCCCAACGCCAAAAGGATTACCAATCGCTAAAACGATATCGCCAACTTCGGTAGGATTTTTACGAAAGGGTAAAACTGATAAACCCGTTAAACTGACTTTAATCACGGCAAGATCAGTATCTGGATCGGTACCAATCACTGTTGCAACCGAGCGACGCCCATCTTGCAATGCGACAATAATTTTATCTGCTTTCTCAATGACGTGATTATTGGTCAGAATATACCCATCCGCAGTCACGATCACACCAGAACCTAAACTGGTCGGTTGTTCCGCGTTATTTTGACTGTCATTGGGCAAGCCACCATCTTGATGGTATTCAAAAAAACGACGTAGTGCGGGGTCTTCAATTTGAGAATGAGCACGTACTTTTTGCGTGGTGTAAATATTCACCACCGCAGGTGCAGCGACTTTCACAGCAGAATGGTAGGATGCAACCGTACCAGGGGCTTGCGACATCACCAGTTCCGAATTTGTCATCGTCAGCGTTTCTGGATTTTTACGCCACTTTTCTTTCAACTGCCAAAAACTCACAATCACGATCACTAACAATACCCAAGGCAACACCGTCAAGACACGCCGCACACTTATTCCCCTTAAATCACTGATCTGTACAAGTCTAAATGCGTCCAGCATCGCTGGATGATTTGATCAATATTACATAAACTCTTGTGACTATTTTCAGTTATTTTGGGTAGACTTGGAAACCCAAAAACTGTTGTGTCTTGTTTATGTCTGTATCACATCCGTCACTCGCCACTCTACCACCTTCAGCCGTGTATTTAAGCAAATTTGTTGACTGGTGTGACCAAACGCTCGCGATTAATGCGTTCAAAGATTACGCGCCTAATGGACTGCAAGTAGAGGGAAAACCAGTCATTTCTAAACTCGTCACTGGTGTCACTGCAAGCCTCGCGCTCATTGACGCCGCGATTGCTGAAAATGCGGATGCCATCTTGGTGCATCATGGTTATTTTTGGAAAGGTGAAGACGCTTCATTAACAGGCATGAAAGGCAAACGTGTTCAGCGTCTATATCAACGCAATATTTCACTGATTGCCTATCATTTACCACTTGATGCACATACTGCATTGGGCAATAACATCGCCTTTGCTGATCTGATGGGCTTTAAAACGCTGGGCGGCTTGTACCCAGAAGAAAAAAATCCAATCGGCAATATCGGTGAATGTGAACCGATTTCTGTTCCTGAAATGTCCGAATTACTCAGAAAAAAGCTAGGACGTAGACCGCGCTTTCTTGCTGGTGGCCCTGACATCATTCGTAAAGTTGCATGGTGCACAGGCGGCGCACAAGACATGATTCATCAGGCTGCAGCAATGGGCTGTGATGCGTACTTTTCCGGTGAAGTCAGTGAGCGGACATTCCACGAAGCAGCAGAACTGGGCATTCATTATTTTGAATGTGGTCACCATGCGACCGAACGCGGAGGCGTCCAACGTTTAGGGCAAGCCATTGCTCAACAATTTGGAATTACCGTTGAATTCATTGATATTGAAAATCCCGTTTAACATCATCGTTTAATACCATTAAAATTGCCTGCTTTTTGGGCATTTAGCAACACAATCACACACATCATCCCTTGCAAGACTTAAGGGTTTGGGGCATGGTATTGGGGCGCGCTGAAGTACCATTTTTATCGGTTTTTCCAATCGACATCGTCAATAGAAAAACAGTTAAAAACCATCTCAACGCATCGAACACATTTTACTCACCCACCCTTTTGAGGATTTGATCATGGCAGTATTAGTTGGCAAACCAGCCCCAGACTTTACCGTAGCAGCTGTATTAGGCAATGGCGAAATCGTTGATTCTTACAACTTCGCTGAAGCAACCAAAGGCAAATACGCGTTGGTATTCTTCTACCCACTCGACTTCACTTTCGTTTGCCCATCAGAACTGATCGCACTGGATCACAAAGTTCCTGAGTTTGCAGCGCGCGGCGTAGAAGTGATCAGCGTATCGATCGACTCACAATTCACCCACAACGCATGGCGCAACACGCCAGTTGATCAAGGGGGTATTGGTCCAGTTAAATATACTATGGCTGCTGACACACAACATGGAATTCAACAAGCGTATGGCGTAGTTCATGAAGCTGGCGTTGCGTTCCGTGCTGCATTTATCATTGATAAAAACGGTATCGTTCGCTCACAAATCGTGAACGATCTGCCATTGGGTCGTAGCATGGACGAAATCATTCGTATTTTTGATGCGCTGCAATTCACTGAAGAACATGGCGAAGTTTGCCCAGCAAACTGGAAAAAAGGCGATGCAGGCATGACCGCATCTCCAGAAGGCGTTGCAGCTTATTTAGGCGCGCACGCTGACAAACTGTAATTCTTAAGCTTAATCGCTAAGAAGAACTCTTCATAAGCAACAAAGAACAGCTCAGAACTATTTTTGGGCTGTTTGCTTTATCATTAATGAGTTAAGAAACAGCAAAATCAAGAGCTAAATCCTCCCCCAGCCCTCCTTTTTCTAAGAAGGGAGCTCTTAAAAGCTCCTCCCTTTACGAAAGGGAAGTTGGGTGGGATTTGCTTTTGAGGTTAAGTGATTTTGTTCGGATTCACAGCCAAGTGCTTCTATAGAAGCATAGCCAACTACAAGGAAAACAT
>CAYJUB010000239.1:0-910 GCA_964373145.1 uncultured Moraxellaceae bacterium | reverse complement strand
TGTCAGAAATTACTCTACCCGCTCTGCCATACGCAAAAGATGCGTTAGAGCCACATCTCAGTGCAGAAGCATTGGATTTCCATCATGGCAAACATCATCAAGCCTATGTGACCAACCTGAACAACTTGATCAAAGATACTGATCTTGCGGGTAAATCATTGGTTGAAATCATTCTTGCTTCTGCTAAAGATGCAAGCAAAGCGGGTATTTTCAACAATTCAGCGCAGATTTGGAACCACACGTTCTACTGGAACAGCATGAAGCCAAATGGCGGCGGTGCACCTACTGGCGCGCTTGCAGCAAAAATCGACGAAGCATTCGGTAGCTATGACAAATTCAAAGAAGAGTTCAAGCAAGCTGCTTTGACTCAGTTTGGTTCAGGCTGGGCATGGTTGGTTGCTGACCAAGTGAATGGCGCACTGTCAATCATCAAAACGCCTAATGCTGATACTCCATTGGCGCATGGCAAAATTGCAGTATTGACTGTAGACGTGTGGGAACATGCTTACTATATCGACTACCGCAACCGTCGTCCTGACTACGTAACCACGTTCCTCGACAAACTGGTGAACTGGGATTACGCAAACGCGAAATTGGCAGGTCAACATGCAGGTATCGAGCATTAATTTGCCGACTGCGTGATGGATAAAAGACAGGCTTTCGTGGCCTGTTTTTTATGGGAAAAGAAAAATAGTACATATTTCTAAGCACCTACGAACCGTACATCAGTGGTGGGCTGAAGCCCACGCTACGCTTACTGCTTATTACTGCACAAGCATTGAGTCTAATAGCTGTGTAACCTGTTGATGATAGTACTTCCAGTTTTTGACAATTTCTGTTCCATTAACGGTGACCAAGCGACCTTTATATACAAACCTTAAGCGGTAGCCAGCTGGTGCATAACTAATTT
>CAYJUB010000238.1:0-4496 GCA_964373145.1 uncultured Moraxellaceae bacterium | reverse complement strand
ACATTCGCGCACGTGAGATTTTGGATTCACGCGGAAATCCAACCATTGAAGCGGATATTACTTTAGCGTCTGGTGTTGTTGGACGTGGTGTTGCACCCAGTGGTGCATCGACTGGTTCACGTGAAGCATTAGAACTGCGTGATGGCGATAAGTCACGTTACTTAGGCAAAGGCGTGCGTCAAGCAGTTCAAAATGTGAATAGCGACATCCGTGATTTGTTGCTCGATTTTGACGTGCGTGATCAACGCGGTTTGGATGATAAGCTCCTTGCGCTAGACAACACAGAAAACAAATCAAAACTCGGCGCGAACGCGATGTTGGCAGTGTCACTTGCCGCAGCACGCGCAGCCGCAACTGAATTGCATTTGCCGCTGTATCAACACATCGCAAATTTGCGTGGTCAGTCAGCATTGTCAATGCCAGTGCCAATGATGAACATCATCAACGGCGGCGCGCATGCAGACAACACGGTTGATATCCAAGAGTTCATGATTGAACCAATCGGCTTCACCAGTTTCAGCGAAGCACTGCGTGCGGGTGCAGAAATTTTCCATAGCTTAAAAAGCGTATTGAAAAAACAAGGCTTGAACACTGCGGTGGGTGATGAAGGTGGTTTTGCACCAAACCTGCGTTCAAACGAAGAAGCGATCACCGTGATTCTGCAAGCTGTTGAACAAGCTGGCTATAAAGCGGGTAAAGACATCATGTTGGCGCTGGATTGTGCCGCAACTGAATTCTATAAAAATGGTCAATATGTGTTGGCTGGTGAAGGCAATAAAGCGTTCAGTAATCTTCAATTTGCTGACTATTTGGCAGGCCTTGCGCGTCAATATCCAATCATTTCGATTGAAGATGGTTTGGATGAAGGCGACTGGGATGGTTGGAAATACCTGACCGATATTTGCGGCGACAAAGTTCAGTTGGTTGGTGATGATTTATTCGTCACCAATCCTTCAATTCTGCAACGTGGCATTGATACTGGCGTCGCCAACTCAATTCTGATTAAGTACAACCAGATCGGTACATTGAGCGAAACGCTTGATGCAATCTATCTGGCTAAAGCAAACAACTACACCACAGTGATTTCGCATCGCTCAGGTGAGACAGAAGATTCATTCATCGCTGATTTGGCTGTGGGTACAGCTGCGGGTCAGATTAAAACAGGTTCACTGTGCCGCTCAGACCGCGTATCGAAGTACAACCAATTACTGCGTATCGAAGAAATGGTTGATGCGCCATATCATGGTGCAGCTGAATTCCGTGGCTTGGTTGAACGCTTGAAGGCGCAATAATGCTGTCGACGTTCACAGGTCGTCTTCTGATCGGTATTGCGATATTGGTCATCACCTTTCTACAGTTCAAGCTGTGGTTTGGTGAGGGCGGCTATACTGATCGTCATGCAATGATTGAGCTGACCGAACAGCAAAATCAGAAAAATCTGAAGCTTGCTGAGCGCAATCGTGTGCTCGCAGCTGAAGTGAATGATCTAAAAAATGGTATGGAAGCGGTCGAAGAGCATGCGCGAATAGACTTAGGTTTAATTCGCCCACATGAAACCTTCGTGCAGCTGAGTGCGTTACCGCCTCCTGTGGCTACTGCACCAACGCCTCCAGCATCATGAGTGCTCCTCGCTTATGGGCGGTTGTTCCAGCCGCAGGCAGTGGGCGACGGTTTGGTGGTTCTACACCGAAACAATATCTCGAATTACACAATCAACCGATCATGGTGCATAGCATCAATCGGTTGTTTGCGTTGCCTTTATCGGGCTGCGTGATCGCGATTTCGCCTGATGATGAACTTGCTCAAACACTCAATTATCAAAATCCTTCGCAGCTATACTTTGTCGCTGGCGGTGCGGAACGGATGGATTCGGTATTGGCTGGCCTCGACTTTTTGTCAGATCGCGCAGCCTCTGATGATTGGGTGCTGGTGCATGATGTGGCTAGACCGTGTATTGCAGTGGATAGTTTAAATAAGCTACATGAAACATTATTAAGTGATGCTGTGGGCGGAATTCTTGCGATCCCAGTGCGCGATACCCTCAAAAAAGCACAAGACAATCAAATCCTTGAAACCGTTTCTCGTGATCATCTCTGGCAAGCCCAAACCCCGCAAATGTTCCGTTTCGGTTTATTACGGGATGCGTTGATTGCAGCAAAGAAACAGAATCTCCAAGTGACTGATGAGGCGAGTGCTGTTGAATTTGCCGGTTTCACAGTCAAGATCGTCGAAGGTCGAATGGATAATATCAAAGTCACCTATGCTGATGATTTGGCATTCGCAAGCGTCATTTTGCAGGCACAGGGTCATTTGTAATCCGGTGTGGAAAGTGATTCGTAATCATATTATTAATGTAAAACAATCAGGAAGATCTGTATGACGAATAAGCCTTACGTAAAAATAGGCGCGGCAGTTGTTGCAGCACTGGGTGTCACTTGGCTGGGTACAACTTGGTATGGTGGTCAGCAAATCATGAAGCAGTACCCAGAAGCACTTGCCAAGATCAGTGACAGTCAATTGGGTGCGATGAAGTTTGTCATTACCAAACAAGAAGCTGGTTTTTTTACCAGTCATGTCAATTGGGATTTAATCATTACCCCAAATCCTTGTGCGCCAAATGGAACCTTCAAAATCAGTGGTTATGATGATATTCGTCATGGATTAGTGCCTTCATTGGGTTTTGGACAAGTACAGTCACATATCATCTGGCCTGAACGCGCGAAACCATTTTTGACCAAGATGTTTGGTGAAAAAGAACCGCTTAAAATCACGACTAATATTGGTTTATTCGGTACGCTCACAACTAAAGTGAGCAGTCCTGTTGCAATGTATACAGATGAAAAGGGCACGCTGGATTGGAAAGGATTAAGCGGTTCGATCAGCCGTAGTTATGATGAAAAACAGAGTGAAACTGACATTGAGTTTGCGGGTGTTCAACTGAAAAACACTCAGAAAAATTTTGTGCTTCAATTGGATAAAGTGGGTTATGAGTCTGATTTAGCTCAAGGTGCTTCAGGGCTTGGATTGGGTGAAGGCAAGCTGTCATTGAAAGGTTTGAACGTCGAAACAGATGGCAAAACCTTTGGTTTTAAAACATTAGTCATCCATTCCGATGCTTCTGAGAAGGATGGTTTTTTTGCGGTCAACCTTAACTCTAAAGTCGAAAGTTTTGTCCAAGATGGTCAGAATATTGGCAAGTTTGATATGGTGTTCAACGTCGATCATATCGATGCAAAAGCCCTTAAAAATGTGAATGATCTCGTTAAAAAATTGCGCTCAGAATGTAAGCCTAATTTCGATGGATTGATGCAAGCTGCTCAGCCGATCTTTGCAAAAGGCGTGAATGCAACGCTGAAAAATGCAGATATCGAGTTGTTTGATGGTAAGGCACATGCGGAAGGGAAGGTGAATTTACCGTCATTATCTGCTGCGGAAGTGCAAGATCCTCAGCTTGGTTTGTTAAAACTTGAAATTGATGGTAAAGCAAATTTCACTGAGACGTTAATTTCAGCGATTGTTGGAGTGATGCTGGAATCGAATTCACAAGGACAACCTGTGGATCCACAGTTACAAGCGCAAGTGGTCGCGCAAATGTTGGCGAAGCCATTGAGCGAAGGCTTGATTGTGAAAACTGCTGATGGATACACCAGTAATTTTCAGGTACGCCAAGGCAAATCCATTGTGAATGGAAAATCGTTAAATTAAGGATGCTTGGGCGGCTATTATGCTCGCCCAATACAGACGTTCAAAGCGGGCAACCACAAGGGTTGCCCCTACATTTTATTGCGCATGTTTTGCGGATTTAATTAAAAAGGTGCTGACGCATGAATCCACTCGATTTACGTATTGGGCAAGGCTTAGATGTGCATGCGTTTGGAACTGCGGCTGAGGGCGAGCCGAGCTTTGTGACGTTAGCAGGTGTGCGTATTCCTCATAGTCAGATCTTGCTTGCGCATTCGGATGGTGATGTGGTGTTGCATGCGTTGTCAGACGCTCTGCTTGGTGGGTTGGCGTTGGGTGATATTGGGCAGCATTTCCCTGACACGGATGCACAGTTTAAAGGTGCGGACAGTCGTGTATTGCTGCGTCATGTTTATAAAATTATTCAAGAAAAAGGTTTTATTCTGGTCAATGCTGACATTACCGTGGCATGTGAACGTCCTAAACTCGCGCCGCATAATTTAGCGATGCGTCAGAATATCGCCGATGATTTAGGTGTGACAATCGATCGCGTCAGCGTGAAGGCGACGACGACTGAGAAGTTGGGGTTTACTGGACGACAAGAAGGGATTTTAGCGCAAGCAGTCGTGCTGCTTACGCGTGTTTGATTAATCGTTAAACTCGTATTACCACATTAAATCATCAGGAATCACGTACGCTGCGTATGGATCTTCTTCATCGATGGTTTGAGTGGCTGTTGTTTTTTCATTACGAATAACGATGGCTTCCGGTGCACGCTCGGCAAATTAGTCAGCGAGCAGGCGGGGGAGTAGAGG
>CAYJUB010000237.1:3299-4520 GCA_964373145.1 uncultured Moraxellaceae bacterium | reverse complement strand
CCGTTAAACATTTAATATGCACGCAAAGCTGCTCCATATCTTTAGGATGGTACATCAAGCAGTTTACCTCGTCTTCCGCATACTCCATAACACCCCCGGCATAAGTCATGATTACCGCACAGCCACACGCCATCGCTTCCAGCGGCGGAAGTCCAAATCCTTCCCACCAAGACGTAGAAATAAATATATGCGCTTTGCTGTATATATCGGCAATTTCTTCATCATTTTTTGGATTTACAACTGTAAAATCGCTAAGGTCAAATTCATCAAGCTGATCATGAGTAATCACATATACCATATTAATACGCACTATCAACTCATCTTTCAATCTTCTCCAAGCATCAACAAAATCTGAGAATCCTTTCCATGGATGCCTCCTCCCCACAAGACAAATATTTATCTCCGAACCACTCCTGTCGCCTTGATCATAAAAAATTTGATGATTAATCGCAGGATGAACTAAGTTATAGACAACATCATTCCTGTTGGCTATTGAAAGATAAGAATCAAATGTATACTTAGAATTGAATATATAACCAACTTTATACTGGTAAGATATTTTGACCAAAAACTTATATAACGCTAACACGACCCTATTTTTCAGAAGAAGCAAATCATCGAAGATAATATAATCGTTTGCCTGAACGAATCGATATACACGGTTGTTTGTGAGGATAAACGCAAAGATCGACATAATAGGATCTGTTAGTAACACAATGCTATTACGTCGATTCCGACTCACAAAAAATAGAGTCGATAATAAATTTAATGACTTTCCAAGTCTAGATCTAGCCAATTTCCCAATCTGTACAACAGCAATCCTTCCATCCAAACAAAACGTATTCATATCACTTGAGTTATTGGGATAGACAATCTCCACTTCAAAACCTTTGTCTACCAAAATATTCGCCAACTCGACAAAAACCCTATTTCCACCCCCCGTCTTAAATTGTGGCGTTATAAAACATATCTTTTCTCTCACGGAGAGCCACCCTAATATAGTAAATAGACAATGCAACCATCAGCATCCCGAACGGATATTGGTGTATCGGCGAAAACATCGCCACCATCAAAAATACACTAAAGTTAATAGCTCCGTATTTTGCAAATGGGGATCTTCTTATCATGTACCCCTGTATAGCCCTCCAATAAAATATCGACAATATCAACAAAAATGGGATTAATCCGACAAGACCAAAGATATGCAAAATCATTAAGAAG
>CAYJUB010000237.1:0-3289 GCA_964373145.1 uncultured Moraxellaceae bacterium | reverse complement strand
GATTTCGCCCCGATTGCACTACCACTCTGCGTGGCCATATCCTCCGCCCAGAAAAATCCATGTCCAAAAATCGGGCTCTGCATTATAGATTGCATCGAAATTTCAAATGCCTCAACCCTCCCTTGGGCAGACATATCGGCCAGCGTAAATTTATCTTTTATCATTTCAAAATAGAGCCAGATTTGGTCTTTTAAAAAAAACGACACTATCATGAACATTATCAAATTTGCGGCAAGCACCTTGCCCGCCAGTGACCAATTAAGCTTTATCTTATCTCCAACAAGTATAAATAACGCCTCAGCCACAATTGCAGCAGCCAGCCCAAGATATGCATTTCGCGTGGCAGACACTACAATCCCGAGCAAAAAAAATGGCACAAGAATATACAATCTCGACGCTCTTGCCACCTTAATTTTCAACAGTATTAGGAAAATACCAAATACCAAAAACTCTGAATACCACGTCGTTTCCGAGAAAAATGCTGAAGGGCGTATATTATACCCATCATACGCATACCGAAAAATGCCTTGGGAATTAAAATAAAACTGGATTAACCCCCAGACACATACAAACACAAAAATAGAAATGAGATAATTAGAAATATCGGTGAAATTATCAGAAAACCCATTAAAAAATCTTGTCAATATTAGAACAAGTCCAACATAAAATAGCCAATACTTAAGGTTATACAGTTTCGCTATAGCAGGCTCATTAATGAAATATATCGCGGAACATGAAAATAGCACTAATATTGAAAATACAACTGTGTAAGTATAAAAACTCCAGCTTCGCGACACTTTCGCAAGCATGAATTTCACAATATATATTCCGCCGACTACTAGCAATGGAAAATACCATATCCGAAAATTGAAATCGGTAAAAGTGAATGCCTCGGAATCAAAAATTAACAGGTAAATTATTGACAATACAATCGAATTTACAACGCCGATCTTCCTTGCGTTATATAAAATTATTAGAGAAGCTACTAGAGATGCAATGATAGGTGCAAACTCAAAATCGAACATACTGATCCCCATAAAAAAAAGGACCATATTGAAAATTACGAAAAATACTGGCCTATCCCACATTTTTTCGCGAATGATAAAAATAGATTTTTGCCACACGAAGCCAATAAATTACATGGTCAAACAATAGTTTATATCGCTCACCATTATTGACTCTATAATCCACTCTAACTCTCATCTCATCTTTAATGGAAGCATAATAGTCAGATGACAAATTATGTCCATCAATTCTAAAATATGCGATATGCTTTTGGCAGAAGCTAGGGGGGCCATATTTCCTCCATACATTTAAGAAAAACATATAATCCATCGCATACTTATATTTGACATCAAACGAAATGGATTCAAAAATCTGACGAGGAACAATAGTTGCCTGATGTCTAATAATATTCCTTAACAACATATCAAACTGACTGTACGATCTCGGTTTATCAACTTTAATAATCTTATCATTCCCATTCTGATAAATATAAAATCCAGTCACCCATTTCGCATTTGATTCATTTAACGCATCCATCAAATCCGATATCGCACTAGAATCAGCCAACACATCGTCTGAATGGAGGTGCATCACATAGTCACCCGTTGCCAACCGAGCACCTTTATTCATCGCATCTGACAATCCATCATCTGATTCACTCACCCAATAATCGACATGTGATTCATATCTTTGAATGATCTTAATAGTCCCATCAGTAGAACCACCATCCACAATGATATATTCAATATTTGGATACGATTGACCAATCACGCTCTCAATAGTTTGTCTTATATATCGTTCACCATTAAAAACAATGGTAATAATACTTATTATAGGTTTATCTATTTTGTAGTTTTTAGGATGACTATGCATCAGTAGTCCACATTTAAAATGACAATCCGCTAGAATGTTCAGGTGCAACGAAAGCATCATCAGCCTTTAATAAATGGATGCGCGCTCTTCTGTGCATTCATTTCTCCTGCATCAGCACAACATTAAACAGGGGCTTTATCCGTATTTTTTTGTCCTGCATATTGCATATATTTTCCTAAATACTTTTTTCATCATTATCTGTATCAAATAGATTAAATCAAACCCGACGGTTTTCTTGGATGGGTAAAAATCAACCAAATATTTAATTCCAAATCTTTCAGACTTAAAATGAATTAAATGAATAAAAAAAATTGCATTGATCTTCTTTAAAAGAGGCACATTATAAATGTATTTTTCAGCAAAATAACCCTTTGCCAGATCGTAATGTAATGGAATCTTACCAGAAGAGGATGACATTGTAATTGAGCCTTCATGCGCTCTAAAATAGGAAAGGGGTTCATTGATTACTGCAAAATTCTGGTATCCACGAGCCGTTAGTAAAAAAAGCAACAAATCATTACCTATTGCATGCATGCTGAAAACACTCCCCACATTGTTTGGCACATTCAAAAGCAAGTTCTTCTTCAAATCACTTGTTCTAAAAATCGCGCACCCGGGTGACATGGGGAAATCCCCCTCTAACAATGTGCCAATAATATATTGTTGCGAATTATGTATACCTGTATCTATTTTTGTAAAAACGCGAAATCCAGTCTCAATTAGATCATCAGAAAATATTTTGGCTGAAGAATAAGCAAAACCTACCGAGGGGTCACTAAAGAAGGGAAGCAGTTTTTCGAGAAACTCAGGATGAATCAAGTCATCTGACCAGAGAATTTTTGCGTAAATGCCTGATGCGTGTCCCACACACGCAAGCCAATTTCTCACAGGCCCTATGTTGGTATCGTTACGATAAGCTTTAATACGGCTATCTTTTCTTACGTATCCTTGTATAACACCCCATGTCCCGTCAGTGCTGCAATTATCCACCACTATGATTTCGATATTGGAATATGTTTGCGAAAGAGCCGAATCAAGAGTTTGAAACAGTATATGCTCTCGGTTGAACACCGGAATAAGAATACTTACAAGAGGAAATATCATATTATTTTACTATTTCAAAATAGAATAGACTTGAAAAGGGCCTACAATAGCAAATAAAGACAGACTCATACAAGTAGCCAAAACAATTCCCTCAACACCGAAACCAAGATACTTGGTGAAATAAATTGAAAGCGGGATATTTATCAACATTGCAATCATGGATGAATATAATTGCAACTTAATTTCTCCAATGCCATTGACAAAATATGCAAAAATATTACTCCAGGTAGAAATAAGTATAAAAAGGCCCATAATGAAGACGAGCGGCATAGGCACTTCCAAACTATCACAGATACATAATACAAAG
>CAYJUB010000236.1:0-4525 GCA_964373145.1 uncultured Moraxellaceae bacterium | reverse complement strand
CAAGCTGCTCTGTTCAATCAACATACCTTCTATCGGGTCAAGTTTTACGATAAGAACGATGTGTTTGTAGCGAACAAGGATTTGGAGTTGGTGAGTTGTGTGGGGTGATTTGAGGTTGTTCAGGGGCTATCAAAAAAGTATCGTAGGCTGGGGTTCTACCCCAGCACCGACATTAAACCCACAAAAGCGCTGGGGCAAGCCCCAGCCTACAAAAGCAGAGCATCACTTACCAGCCAACAAAAAAGCCCAACATTCATAGAATATTGGGCTTTTTTTTAAATCTATTTAGATAAAACAGCTTATTTGGTTTCAGCAAACAATTCACGACCGATCAACATACGACGGATTTCCGAAGTACCTGCACCGATCTCAAACAGTTTGGCATCACGCCACAAACGGCCTGCTGGATATTCATTGATATAGCCGTTGCCGCCCAAGATTTGAATCGCTTGACCAGCCATCCAAGTTGCTTTTTCCGCTGCGTACAGAATCGCACCAGCCGCATCTTTACGTACCGGATCACCACGATCAGCCGCTTTCGCAACTGCATACAGGTAAGCAACACATGCATTGTAGCCAACATACATATCAGCCAATTTGCCTTGCATCAATTGGAATTCACCAATCGCTTGACCAAACTGTTTGCGCTCATGGATGTAAGGCACAACCAAATCAAGCACCGCAGCCATAATACCGAGTGGGCCTGCAGCAATCACGATACGCTCGTAATCAAGACCAGACATCAATACTTTTACGCCGCCGTTTAACTTACCCAATACGTTTTCAACTGGTACACGGCAATTTTCAAACACTAACTCACAGGTGTTTGAACCGCGTAAACCGAGCTTATCGAGCTTCTGTGCAGTGCTAAAACCAGCAAAGTCTTTTTCGATAATGAACGCTGTGATGCCTTTTGAATTTGCAGCAACATCAGTCTTTGCATACACAATCAAAGTGTCTGCATCAGGGCCATTAGTAATCCACATTTTGTTGCCGTTCAAGACATAGTGATCACCGTCCAAATCCGCGCGCAACTTCATGCTCACCACGTCAGAACCTGCGTTTGGCTCAGACATTGCCAATGCACCGATGTGTTCGCCGCTGACCAATTTAGGCAGATACTTTTGCTTTTGCGCTTCAGTACCGTTCAAACTCAATTGGTTGACGCACAAGTTTGAATGTGCGCCGTAAGACAAGCCTACTGCTGCAGATGCACGAGAGATTTCTTCAGATGCGATCACATGTGCTAAATAACCCATGTTTACGCCACCGTATTCTTCCGCAACGGTCATACCGAGGATGCCGAGGTCACCCATCTTGCGCCACAGCTCTAACGGAAAATGATTTGCTTTATCGAAATCTTGCGCGTATGGAGCAATTTCTTTTTGCGCGAATTGACGTACGCTATCACGCAGTGCAATCAGGTCAGGGCTGAGTTCGTGGTTAAAACTAGAAATATACATAATGGCTTAACATCCTTAAAAAACATTCTTTAGAAAAAGCAGCAACTACACAAAACTTAATATCAAAACCAACTCTTAAAAACTTAATCTCAAACTAGCACTCAACTCACATTCAAATAGAGGCTGGTATGATTTGTTTATCGTTCAACGTCAATACAAGGTATGATGACGGCATTCGATAACGCTATAAACGCTGCACTACTGACTCATGAAGTCGCGGTGCTTAGGTACTATGATGACAACAGATCCAACTTCTCCATCAGCGGCTATTAAAAGCACTGATCCCTTACACGGTCTGACGCTTGCGGTCTTACTTGAACGCCTTGTCGCCGTCTATGGCTGGGAAGAATTGGCTCGTTTGGTCAAAATACGCTGCTTTAGTCATGACCCGAGTATCAAGTCCAGCTTAACCTTCTTGCGACGTACACCGTGGGCAAGACAGGAAGTGGAAGACTTATACGTCAAATGGGGTCATTTCGCTTGGCAACAAACCCAGACATCAAAATAGCAACATCTACACTTTTACATTTATTTGAAACTTGGAACACACTATGAAAATCATCGCCCGTAACTTAGCCCGCGAAACTACTGAAGAAGAACTGAGAGCACTCTTTGCCGAGTTCGGCGTGGTGGAATCTTGCAACTTAGTCTTAGACAAAGCAACCGGTAAATCTAAAGGTTTTGGCTTCATCGAAATGCCGCTGTATGAAGCGCGTACCGCAATCAAACGCCTCAACACCAAACGTATCGGCGGTAGTGTTATTCGCGTGAAAGAAGCCGAAGACACACCGAAATAATCTATTCAATCATTTAACTTAACTTGTAGTTCACTGAGCCTGTCGAAGTGGACATCGTGCTGGTTTCCCTTTCAGAAACCGCACATTTCGATATTTCGACAGGCTCAACAACCGCAAGCTCAATGAGCTAGTTACAACTCTAATTTCGATTTGAAACCAATTATTTCAAATCAACATCAAAAGCAAATCCCTCCTAACCTCCCTTTCAAAAAGGGAGGAACTGTACCCTCCTTAGAAAAAGGAGGGTTAGGGAGGATTTTGCTTTTCATTAATCAGCAGTGACTTGCATCAGGATTTGACGCTTTTTAACTTGTACGCCAACGTGTGCAGAAACAACACCGACCACACCGTCACAGTTTGACTTGATTTGCTGTTGAATTTTCATTGCTTCCAAGATCAACAAGGGTTGGTCTTTCACAACTTTGTCGCCCTCAGCAACAAGGATGTTTACCACAGCACCGTTCATTGGTGCACGGATTTGACCATCACCCGCTTCGTCTGCAGATGCAGGAGGCGCATGTGTGACATCAACCAGCGTCAAGTTGCCATTCGCCATGTCGAGGTAAATGGTGTCGCGACGTTGTACGTAAGCGACTGACTTACGAACACCTTGCCAGATATAAACCAACTCGTTTACATCGCGTTTCAGAACTACGAGGCTTTCTTTTTCTTCGCCATAAACCAAAGTAAATGTTTGGTCATCTTGATCAACAGAAAGTTTATGAACCACTTCACCCACTTGAACTTTCAGTGGAATTGGCAATTCAACGCCTGTATGCCAGCCTTCTTGCTTCGGTTGATACACGAGCAAGCTAGCAGCTACTGCCAACGCTTCATGAGTCGCAAATGCAGGCTTCAAGCTTGGGTCTTGCGCGAAATGTGTTGGGATAAATGCAGTATTGGTATCGCCTGATACGAGTACTGGATTTTTCAACAGATTGACCAAGAATTGCTTGTTGCTGTTTACACCGAGCAATACTGAATCTTCAAGCGCACGAGCCAACAGACGAACCGCATCGGTACGTGTTTTGCCGTATGCAATCACTTTCGCGATCATAGAGTCGTAATGCGGGCTCACTTCGCCAAGGCTAGTCATACCGTGGTCAACACGAACACCCGGAAGGTTCGCTGGTTTCCAAAGCAGGATTTCACCCGTTTGTGGCAAGAAGTCTGTACCTGGATCTTCAGCGTACAAACGCACTTCAACCGCATGACCAGTCAGAGTCAATTCGTCTTGTGCCATCGGCAATTTTTCACCATTCGCAACACGGAGTTGCCATTCAACCAAGTCAGTACCCGTTATCAATTCAGTCACTGGATGTTCAACTTGCAGACGGGTATTCATTTCCAAGAAATAGAATTCGCCTGAACTGTCGAGTAAGAATTCAACGGTACCCGCGCCAACATAACCACATGATTTTGCTGCTGCAACTGCGGCTTCACCCATACGTTGACGCAAATCTTCCGTCATGACTGGACATGGTGCTTCTTCAACGACTTTTTGGTTACGGCGTTGGATTGAACAGTCGCGCTCGAACAGATAAACGTGGTTGCCCAACGTGTCACCAAATACTTGAATTTCTACGTGACGTGGTGCAATCACCGCACGCTCAAGAATCATTTCGCTGGAACCGAACGCATTCAATGCCTCTGATTGAGCAGTTTCAATTGAAGATTTCAATTCGCTTTCGACATGCACCAGACGCATACCACGACCACCACCACCCGCAGACGCTTTAACCATCAATGGGAAGCCAATTTTACGGCCTTCAGCAACGAGGTTATCTAACTCTTGATTACCACCTTGGTAACCTGGAATACAGGGCACGTTTGCTTCAAGCATGGCAATCTTAGACAAACGTTTGCTACCCATCAGCTCAATCGCTTCAGGTGTTGGTCCGATAAATGTGATGCCAGCATTCACGCAAGCTTTGGCAAATTCAGCATTTTCTGACAAGAAGCCATAACCGGGGTGGATCGCGTCAGCGCCAGTTTTACGTGCTGCTTCTAAAATGTTTTCAATCCGCAAATAAGAATCAGAAACTTTCGCAGGTCCGATACAAACCGCTTCGTCGGCATACTGCACATGCAATGCGCCAGCATCCGCTTCTGAATACACGGCAACGGTACGATAACCTAGGGCTTTGGCCGTACGCATCACACGGACTGCGATTTCACCACGGTTCGCAACGAGTACTTTTGAGAATGCCATACGGCCTCCATGAAGCTATAAATTAATTTTGTAGGGGAAAACCTGTGGTTTTC
>CAYJUB010000235.1:0-4542 GCA_964373145.1 uncultured Moraxellaceae bacterium | reverse complement strand
CAATCACATTGGCCTGCATCATGCGGCTCATCCCCGCCACGCCAATGGCAGACACCAAACCACCAATCGTTGTCGGAATCAAACACACCCGCAATGCAACAAGCACAGTCAAACTAACAGGCGAACCCAATTGATTCGCATGAACTGCAAATAATGAAAATGGTAGCAACGTCACCACCGCCATCAAGAAAATCAACGTCAGTGCAACCAATAGAATCGTTAAGGCAATTTCATTCGGCGTTTTCTGGCGTTTTGCGCTTTCAACCATCGCAATCATACGATCAAGGAAACCTTCGCCCGGATTATTACTCACGCGAATGACCAACCAATCCGACAGCACACGCGTACCACCTGTCACCGCAGAAAAGTCACCACCCGCCTCACGAATCACAGGCGCAGATTCACCGGTAATCGCTGACTCATCCACCGACGCCATCCCATCGACCACTTCACCATCGGCTGGCACAACCTCACCTGCAAGCACATAAACAAAGTCATCTTTGCGTAACGTGGTTGCCGAAACAGATTTCGGGATCAGCGTGCGATCAGGGCGATCAATTTTATTCGCCATCACATCTTGGCGCGCGCTCCGCAAACTTGCGGCTTGCGCTTTGCTACGCCCTTCAGCAATCGCTTCAGCAAAATTGGCGAACAATACGGTAAACCACAACCACACCGTGATCGCCAAGATGAAGCCAAATGTCTCGCCACCTTCCAGTTTTCCGCTCGGCGCAAACAACGCTTGAACGGCCAAAACAGTTGTCAACAAACTGCCGATATACACCACAAACATCACGGGATTACCCAATTGAATGCGTGGATCGAGCTTTTTAAACGTGCTGATCAATGCAGGTTTCAGCAGGGTTTTATCAAACATACCGCGTGATTTGGTATGCGCCGCCAATGGATTTTGATGGCTATGTTGTACGTCATTCGACGAAGTATTCATCATATTCTCCTTATAGACCGTGCACTGATTGAAGAGCCAACTGAACGTGCTCAACGATTGGCCCAAGCGCAAGCGCAGGGATATAAGTCAACGCACCGACGAGAATCACTGTTCCGACTAACAAGAACACAAACAACAAGGTATGAGTTGGCAATGTTCCCGCATTCACCGTAAGGCGTTGCTTTTGAGCCAGTGAACCCGCCAAAGCCAAGACAGCTAAAATCACCCCGAAACGCCCCACAAACATCGCAACTGCCAGCATCAAATTATAAAACGGTGTATTTGCCGACAAGCCTGCAAACGCACTGCCGTTGTTATTTGCCGCTGAACTAAGTGCATAGAGAATTTCACTAAAGCCATGTGCATTTGGATTCAGAATCCCAGCACGACCTGCCTCGGTCATCACCGCAATCGCAGTGCCAATCAACACCAACAGTGGCGTGACCAACATCCCGATCACGACCATTTTCATGTCAAAGGCTTCGATTTTTTTACCTAAATATTCAGGCGTACGACCGATCATCAGACCCGCAATAAACACTGCAAGTACTGCATACAACAACATTCCATAGAGACCGGAACCAACACCGCCAAACACCACTTCACCCAATTGCATGAGTAGCATCGTTACCATTCCACCCATTGGCATCAACGAATCATGCATCGCATTCACTGCGCCACATGATGCGGCAGTGGTAATCACGGCAAAAAGTGAGGACGACACAATCCCATTACGGACTTCCTTACCTTCCATATTGCCGCCAGCTTGCAACAGAGTTGCCGCTTGATCGGTATGCAATAGCAATGGATTACCTGCAAGTTCAGCACTCACAGCCACAGCAAACGCCACGACAAACATCAACGTCATCGCACCGACCAACACGCCACCTTGACGCATATCACCGCTCATTCGACCGAGTGAAAAACACAGCGCCGCTGGTATTAAGAAAATCGCCAGCATTTGAATAAAATTACTAAAAGGTGTTGGGTTTTCAAAAGGATGTGCGGAGTTCGCATTAAAAAAACCACCGCCATTGGTACCCAACATCTTGATCGCCTCTTGTGAGGCGACTGGGCCCATCGACATCGTTTGATGTGCGCCTTGAATCGTTGTCGCGGTCACATCTGGCGAGAAGTTTTGAATGACGCCTTGACCAACAAACAACATAGAAATGATCAATGACAGTGGCAACAACACATAAACTGTTCCGCGCCACAGATCGACCCACGCATGACCCAGCGTCTTGGTTGAGCGACGCACACACCCCCGAATCAAAGCAACCGCAACTGCTAAACCGGTTGCCGCCGAAACAAAGTTTTGCACGGTCAATGCGGTCATTTGCGTGAAATGACTCATCGTGCTTTCACCAGCGTAACCTTGCCAATTGGTATTGGTCACGAAGCTGACTGCGGTATTCAACGCTGAATGCCAAGTTGGCGCGACGAAATTCTGCGGATTAAACGGCAAATAACCTTGCAGCATCTGAACACTAAATACTGCGAGAACACCGAGCAGATTAAAGACCACAATCGCAACGGCATACGCCACCCAATTCATCTCGGATGCAGCGTCGGTTTTGATGCCGAGTAAACCCAGCACTTTGCTTTCAATTCGCGCAGCTTTGCCGGGCAAGCCTTTTTCAAGTACAGCCACCAAATAACGACCCAGCGGTTGCGCCAACGCAAAGAGAACCACGAGATAGAGTACGATTTGCCCAAGAGAGAGAGTATTCATTAGAATGCCTCCGGCTTAATCAGTACATACACCAAATAAATCAGCAAGCCCAATGCAAGCAGACCCGCTAAACCATAAGTCAGGCTCATGACCTTCCCCTTATCCGTCGAAAATACGATAAGTACAGGATAGGAAGTTGGCTATTAAGACGGTGTAGAAAGTGTGGGATGGGGTGTAAAAATGGTGTAAAGATGGGCTAACAAAGGAAGCCCATTATTTTTTGCACAATAAGAGCGGACTTTTGAATATTTAATCACGACTAAATTGGATCATGAAAAATAAAAAATGTTTATCTATGTTGACTTAGATACAGGTTAATGACACATTAGTTCGCATAAGTATTAAATTTTTTCAATCACAATTAGGATCTTATATGGCACGTTTTGGCATCTTATTTGTCACCTCTGCCGCATAAGAGTAGTTAGGAGCATTTAGTGACATTCAAGCTAGGCGCCCAACTTGATGATTCCGGAGATTCCCGGCTCTCATTCAAACTATACGAGTCATACATAGAAAAGAATAAGTGGCGCATTCCCGAGAGCGCACTTGCAGTTATCGCACATCCAGATTGGTCTGGTGGCAGTCAATCTAAAGCACCTTACTACAGTCAATTAGAGTCCTTTGAGCTAATTAATCTTTGCGGCCCATCAGCAGAGCTAAAGCTAAGTCTCTTCAAAGATATAGATGCAGAGAAAGACTTCTATCTTGAAATCACCTACAAAGGGATTTTTGCTCTTGATATCCCGTCACAACAAGAGCTGTCAGAATCTCCTCTTATATGGCGTTATGAGCAGTTCCTCTACTTCAGCGCCTATAGTTCTCATGAAATTGAAGATAAAATGTTCAAACACCAGATTGAGTGGGTAGGCGGCAGCATCTGGTCTATTACCGCCAGGAGCATTGAAGTCCAGTGGAAATGCTCCTAACAAGTCATTCAAGGCGCGACGTTTTTGGCATGCGCCAAAAACGCGGCCTTAATTCCAACGTTAGGATTTTTATGGATTCGGTTTCGGCTCAGGATTATTTTGAAATTTTATTAGATTACCAATATGACTTATTGTTTGTGCGGCAGTGGGGTGTAAATCATACTGAGTTTATTTTTGTCCAAACTGCTAAAGTCATCCAAGCACATGATAATGTTCGTAAAAGTTTTTTCACTCAAACTGAGAATACTTTATTGAGTGGATATTTAATTGATTCAAATATCAAAACACGACCTAAAGGCTATATTCCTGATGATTTTATCTGGTTTTTAGTCCGCGTAGGGTGCAATAAGCCAAAGCGCATTGCACCAACCTTAATCCACTCCCTCACCCACCATCAAATCCGTCACCGTATTCTCACACCAATCAATCGAATAAACCCCTTTATCCACCCAATTGTGAAATACTTCCAATCCTTAACCGACGCAACAAGTCCATGCTTGACGGGATTGTAATGAATGTAATCCATGTGCTGACGTAAATCGAGTTCATCAAGAATGAGATGCTCCCAATACCGTCTTTGCCATATCCCACGTTCGCCTCGTCGTGTGCGAGACGCAGATCTCCGCTCACCAGAATCAATCATTTTAGAAAAATTGATTTTAATCAAACGCCAGCGTGTGGAAAAATTATCATCATCAGGTGGTAATTGCCAAATACAGTGCATATGTTCAGGCAATACGACTCAAGCCAAAATATCAAAAGGATGCTTAGTTTTGACCGTTCGGATGGCTTGGCGCAGATCGTCGATATGTCGAATTAATAGGTCATTTTCATGCCGTTGCAGCAAATTGACCGTGAAGAAATACACCCCTCCCGCATGATAATGACGACGATAATTTGACATAATTGAAGCAGTTTATAATAGTTAGTAT
>CAYJUB010000234.1:0-4545 GCA_964373145.1 uncultured Moraxellaceae bacterium | reverse complement strand
GTTGATGATTTGCTGAACTAAGTGGCAATGATGACCCGTATATCACTGTCGATTTAAGGATGATTAAGTCGTTAAGGTGAGCAGACAAAACCGCCGGCAGAGGCGGTTTTGTTCTATGTTGCAAGTCGAGTTGGTAGTGGTTCAAAGCGTTTCTGATTTTGGTTTTTAAAATGAGGTGGGTAATGAGGTCGTGCGGTCAATATCAAATGAGCACACAAGATGTGAGTGTTCCAGCCTTGGTAATGCAACGTCAGTATGTGATTTCTCGACTGATGATGTTGTGTGTTGTTGTGATCCTGACCAGTTTAGCCAGTTCGTTCGTGAGTGCTGCCGATCCTATCAAGAGACGCTTATGTGTCTGGGATATCATGGGCCAAAATGGCGAAGTATTTGGCAGACTTAAAGATTATCAAGTTAAAGCGGCAACGCTTGGTGTAGATTTTGATTTGAAAGGCTATGTTGATGAACGCGTTGCCAGTGAGGATTTTCGTGTCCGCTACTGTGATGCGGTCGTAGTCACTGGACTGCGTGTACGTCCTTTTAATTCATTTACGGGTAGTATTGAGTCGGTTGGAGCTATTCCAAGCTATGATCACATGCGAACACTCGTTTCGGTGTTGAGTAGTCCTAGCGCAGCGCAATACATGAAGACCAACTTTGATGGGCAGGCCTATGAAGTCATTGGCGTCATGCCTTTTGGTGCTGCGTATGGTTTTGTGAATGATCGACGGATCGATAGTCCAGAACGTCTCCCCAATAAGAAAATAGCGATTTTTGACTACGATAAAGCGCAAGCGAAGTTGGTGCGTGATCTTGGTGCGCAATCAGATCCGTCTGACCTGACTAATTTTGCGGGAAAATTTAATAATGGCAAAGTGGATATTGTCGTTGTGCCTGCGACAGCCTATCGCCCATTAGAGTTGTATCGCGGATTGGGACAAAATGGCGGAATCGTGGATTATGTCCTTGCTCAAGTCAGTTTGCAAATCGTGGTTCATGCGGATCGATTCCCTGCTGATTTTGGTCAAAAGTCTCGTGAATATATTGCAGGACAATTCAGCGCATATATGAAAACTGTCAAAGGGTATGAGGCGGAAGTTGATCCAAAATATTGGGTGCGAATCACTGATGCGAATCGTGCGCGATATCAAGAGATGTCCAGACTTTCACGGATTTCTTTAGCGCGTGAAGGCATTTATGACAAGAAGATGATGTCTCTGTTGAAGAAAATTCGTTGTCAAAAAGAACCGACACATGCTGAATGCAGCTTAGGTGATGAGTAAGCTGTATAAGCAAATAAACCCACAAACTTTAATGAGATTGTGGGTTTATTTTTGCATAGTACTCATGACCATTCTTCAGTTGTTTTTTACGGAGAGTGTCTATCGTCATGAAGCCCTGTTTTCGCAACCATGGCGGTTGTGGACGGGTCATTGGGTGCATTTGGGT
Organism: uncultured Moraxellaceae bacterium; assembly: GCA_964373145.1. GTDB lineage: Bacteria > Pseudomonadota > Gammaproteobacteria > Pseudomonadales > Moraxellaceae > Aquirhabdus. The sequence continues at coordinate 3,096 of CAYJUB010000234.1, read as the reverse complement.
ATCTGGCATTGGATCTTAAATGCTGCCGCATTGGCGTTGCTTCCAGAGATTTTTTTGCGGGCTTCGTGGAGGTTCTTCCTTGTATTGTGGTTTGCTTTACCGCCACTGTTAAGTCTGACGTTATGGTTTTGTTTGCCGCAATTATTGATGTATGCGGGCTTATCGGGTGTTTTGCATGGCTTCTATTTAGCAATGGCCATGGCTGCGATTTGCGGTGTTGCTGGCGCAGAGCGGAAGATTGGTTGGATCGTGTTGGTTGGCCTGCTTGCTAAAGTGAGCTGGGAAGCTTATCGCGGCATGAGTCAGACCGCTGAGTTGATTGGCGCGCCAGTGATTATACAAGCGCATCAATACGGAGCGGCGCTTGGTTTTTTAATGTGGTTGGTGGCGAGCTTTATTTCTTATTTGCGACATAGAGCCAGATTCATTTAAGTTCTATCGTTGATCACTACGCCGAAAACTGACCTAACGACAGATTTTGTCTATTGTCCGACATCTTTACAAAGAGTCAGTTTTTGTGTCAAATGTTAATCAATAGGGATTATGTGCATATAAATCTCGTTTTGATACTTTTACGACCACTTTTATCGTCTAAATAAGGCGTAAAAGTGATGTGAATTAGCTGTTAAATCGGGCATTATAGGCAATTATGTAAATAAGCTCGTCTTCATGCATCGCTTCTGGTGTATGAGTATGATGGGTTTTTTTAGGGCGTCAAAAAAGCGTAGCGTAGTAAACGCGTTTTCTTTATTTTGGTTTTAATCATCATCAAGCCATCATTTAATGTAATGGCTGTTGATTGGTTCGATTGAAGCAAGGAAGCGGTTTGACGTTATTTAAGTCAAGAGTCAAAAAATCATAAGTAGGCTATTATGGAACATACTAATGCTGATGGGCGAATGGGCCCGCTGAATCGGACATGGATGGAGTGGTTAACAACCCTTCCGGTCTTTCTGTTACTCATATTGACGTTAGTGATCGGCACTGGTGAAATGATCCATGGTCAATTGTTGCGCATGGGTGAAAGTTTCTTTGGTGATGCTCCAGCAGGAATTCAATATTCTTTTTTACGCGGTGATCCTGCAACACCGACTTGTGATAAAGATACTGATATTGAAACTTTAGTGCAGCGAGAAATGGCTGCACCAGTGGTCGATGATGGTTTAGGCGGTTTGTTTGCTGAGACTAAGAATCCTGATTCAATTCGTCAGTCGATGCTGGCAGCACAAGGCTTGTGTAAAGAAAAATATGCGTTCTATGACAATGTAAAGGCTCATATTACTCCTGCTGTTCGTGCTTACCGCGCTTTCGAAACAGCATTTTATTATGTCTTCCATTTTGGTACGCAATATCGTTCTTTGATTTTAATTCTCATGATCGCGTTTGCTGCGTTAGCAACGAGTATTAACAAACACCATTTGACTTTGCGTCCACCACAAAGTGTGATGGATTACCGCGTCTATTTTGCTGCGACGATAGTTGCCAACGTGATTGGTATGGTTGCTGGTGTGTTCTATCTGATTGGCAACCGCGCATCTGGCATTGCGATGGATCCAGTCACACTCGCGATTAGTGTGACCTGGCTAGTCCTGTTTACTGCATTAACATTGATCAGTATTTACCAAGCATTCCATTCTCCTAAGGATGCGACACCCGGTGGTAATCTGTTCTCTGCATACCTGTCGATTCCTTTGTATGCGGTGATGGCTGTGGTTGCAGGAACAGTATTTGCATTGCAGGGTTACTATGGTGGTCTGTTTATTTACATGGGCCAGCTGTCTGATTACTCTGCATTGTTCTTGAGCTTGACCTTGTTCATCTGGATCGGGATGATGTTGAAACAAACCCGTGTAGTTGATCTGTTCTTGGATATTTTCCGTCCATGGGGCTTATCACCAGAAATGTTGACTTGGGTCATTATGCTATTTGCTGCATTGGGAACTGCATATACAGGTGCTTCGGGTATTTTCATTCTTGCTGCTGGTGCGATTATTTATTATGAAGTGGCAAATGCGGGTGCACGTAAACAATATGCACTTGCTGCAACCGCGATGTCTGGTTCGCTCGGTGTGGTCTTGCGCCCTTGCTTGTTGATCATTTTGATCACTGCGATGAACAAAGAAGTGACTTCAGATCAGTTGTACGGTCATGGTATCTGGGTGTTCTTCCTGTCATCAACGATCTTCTTGCTTGTTTCGTTGATGGTGCGAGAGAAAAATGGTCCTAAGTATCGTATGACCCCTGCAAAAATTGCATTGCCAGCGTCTGCACGTGCATTAGTTCCGGTCGCACCATACGTGGTCATCGCGCTGATTGTGGTGATGTTCTATCGCTATGTACTGGATACTAAGCTGGATGAATACACAGCGGCGATGATTCTGCCTTATGTGATGTTGGCGATCGTGTTGTTTGACAAGATTCGTCGCGCACCTGAGCCAGAAATTGCTGGCGTCGGTGTACACACTCATGGTGGTCAGGTTCCACCTGCGCCAATCGAGCGTCGTACTGCTGAAGCTGCACCTGCTGTAGATCGTCGTAGTGGTGAAGATCGTCGAGTGACTTTTGAATATGCGATCCGTACTGCAACCAACGAAACCATTAGTCATATTGGCGCGCTGTTGTTGTTGATGGCGTTGTCAATGAGTTTGGCTGGTGTGGTTGAGCGCACAGGTGTGATGCATTCATTCCCGCATGAGTTTGGGAATATTTGGCTCACGATGACGGTGTTGGTTGTGATCAAAGTATTGTTGGGTATGTTTATGGAACCGATGGGCGCAATGCTCCTCGTATCTACGACCCTTGCACCCATTGCATATGCTAATGGCATTGATCCTGTTCACTTCTGGATGATGGTATTGGTCGCACTTGAACTGGGTTACTTACTCCCACCAGTGGCGTTGAATCAGCTCTTGACCCGACAGGTTGTCGGTGAGGAAGTGATGCAAACAGCCGATCGTGAAGCGAAACACATGAGCTTCTACTATCGCTATGAGCGTTGGTTGCTTCCAATTTTCGTGATCACAATCAGCTTGTTGCTCGTGGCGTATGTACCTCTGATTCCTTGGGTTCAGGACATTTGGGTACCTATTAAGGCGT
>CAYJUB010000233.1:0-4559 GCA_964373145.1 uncultured Moraxellaceae bacterium | reverse complement strand
TTTTTTCAAATGTGAATAAACGTCAAAAGCAAATCCCTCCTAGCCTCCCTTTTTCTAAGGGAGGAACTTGGCTCCCTCCTTAGTAAAAGGAGGGTTGGGAAGGATTTGCTCTTTACTTCAAAGAAATCGTCGTATTCACGCCACCCGCCACAGCATTGTCATCAAACCAACGCGCGGTAATGGTCTTGGTTTGGGTATAGAACATAATCGCTTGCTTGCCATAAGGACCCAAATCACCCAATTTCGACGCACGCGAACCGCTGAACGAGAACAGTGGAACTGGGACTGGAATTGGCACGTTAATACCGATCTGACCGACATCAATTTCTTCTTGGAACTTACGCGCCGCTGCACCGGATTGAGTGAAAATCGCCGTGCCATTTCCATTTGGATTATGGTTCACGAACTCAATCGCCTCATCCAAAGAGTCCGCAGAAACAATACACAGTACTGGGCCAAATACTTCCTGATCGTAAATTTTCATGCCTGATTTCACACCAGAAAAAATCGTTGGGCCGACAAAGTTGCCGCTTTCATAACCCTGTACCGTTGGGTTACGACCATCCAACTCCAGCTTCGCGCCGCCATCAATACCGCTGGCAATAAAGCCTTCCACGCGTTCACGCGCCGCACAAGAAATGACTGGACCAATATCCGTACCTGATTCCGCACCACCACTAACTTTCAGTGTCTGCGCTTTGGCAACGATTTCAGGAATCCACTCGTTTGCTTTGCCAACCAACACCACAACCGATAACGCCATACAACGTTGACCCGCCGCACCAAACGCCGCGCCAGCAAGGTTATTTAAGGTTTGTTCTTTGTTGGCATCTGGCAACACAATTGCGTGGTTTTTCGCGCCCATCATGCATTGCACGCGTTTGCCAGCGAGCGTTGCACGGTTATAAACGTGCGTACCCACCTTTGTCGAACCCACGAATGAAACCGCTTTAATATCCGCATGATCACAAATTGCATTCACTGCATTTTCGCCGCCATGAATCACGTTCAACACGCCAGCAGGAATACCTGCTTCCAGTGCCAACTCAACCAAACGCATCGTCACCATCGGATCTTGTTCAGAAGGTTTCAGCACGAAGGTATTGCCGCACGCAATCGCCATTGGGAACATCCACAATGGAATCATTGCTGGGAAGTTGAATGGTGTAATGCCCGCGCACACCCCTAATCCTTGCTGAATCGTATACGTGTCCACGCCATTGGCAACGTTATTGGCCAACTCGCCCATTTGCAGATTGCCAATGTTTGCCGCGTGTTCAACGACCTCTAAACCACGGAATACATCGCCTTCGGCATCCGCCAAGGTCTTGCCTTGTTCCGCGGTCAAAATCGCAGCTAACTCTTTCATGTTTTCACGAATGAGCTGTTGGTATTTCAGGAAAATACGCGCACGTGTACCAATCGGCGTAAAGCGCCATGTTTTAAAAGCTTCTTTTGCAGATGCAACCGCTGCGTTGATTTCTTCTTCGGTTGCAAACGGTACACGCGCCAAAACTTCTTGCGTTGCAGGATTCACCACATCACGCCATACAGTTGTTTTCGACTCAACGAATTGACCATTAATGAGCAGTTTTACGGTTGGAATAGCGGTAGTCATGAGGCAAATATCCTGTAATAAATACGTGGCGATTACGAACGGGGCGCATCTAAACCTTCAATACGAATCTGAATGCAATAAAGTTTTATAAATGTCACGTATTAATGCGCATCAAACGATTCATGCTATTAATGCGTGAGGTCAAGCAAATACATTGATTAAGCGCATATGATTATTCAAACCAGCCCAACTCGCCTATGCTGGATTAATTCAATTTAATTGAGTGTATTTACCATATCGATATAAAACTATGCGATGATATTCACAATATATGCAACTCAATCGATGTGTTTTGGGTATGGAAAAAAATAGTATTTCAATCCATTTCGTTCAATCCGCACTGGATGCTGTGAAAGCGCGTGGACATGATACATCTGAGCTTTTACTGGCATCTGAGATCGATCCAGCACTCTTAAACTCACCACAATCCCGGGTGACCGCCGCGAATTTTAGTGCGCTGTGGCTCGCCGTTGCACGCTGCTTGGATGATGAATTTTTCGGGCAGGACTCTCATCGCATGAAAGTGGGCAGTTTTGCCATGTTGTGCCGCACATTGATTCACTGCAAGACTTTAAAAGGCGCATTAGTCTGTATGATGCGCTTCTTTAATCTACTGCTTGACGATTATCATTGCAGTCTAGTCAGTGACGGACAATACAGCCGCATGGTGATTGAGGAGCGCGTCCAAAACCAACAAACACGCGTATTTGGTCATGAAACCCTACTGATCATGCAGCATGGGATCGCCTGCTGGCTGGTGGGACGACGGATTCCGATTTTAAGTGCAGGATTTGCGTATCCAGAACCATTTTATAGTGCTGAATACTTACTGATGTATTCGCACGAACTTCGCTTTGATGAAGCACTCACCTCACTGATGTTTGACGCCAGACATCTCGATTTACCGCTGATTCAAAACGAGCGTACCGTCAACGCCTTTATTCGCGCAGCGCCTGCAAACATTGTCCTCAAATACAAAAACAACTCCAGTTTCTCTGCCACGATTCGCAAAACATTACGCGCACTGCCGAGTGATGACTGGCCTGACTTTGATACGTTTTCGACAAACCTCAACATGACGAGATCCACACTCAGGCGACGACTAGACGAGGAAGGACAACCTTTTCAAGCCATCAAGGATCAATTACGCCGTGATATTGCGATTGAATACTTAGGCCAATATTCTAAAAGTGTCATGGACATCGCCATTGAACTCGGCTTTGCGGAACCGAGTGCCTTTCATCGTGCATTTAAAAAATGGACTGGTATGACGCCTGGCGAATATCGTCAGAAGCTTCAATAACCATAAGCATGATTGAAGACAAGCGTATAAAAAAACCAATGCCCGCAAAGCGCAGGCATTGGTTTTATATTCAACTTAAAAAACGTTATTGGATCGGCGCAGGTGAAATCGTTGAAGTCACGCCACCTTCCAACGTATCATTTGTAGACGTTGGTGCTCCAAATGGACTAGTAGGTTGTCCTGTTGGTTCGACATCATGCAGCACAATACCGTTTTTCAACCTGTAAGCACGTTCAGGATCTGATGCATCCGCTTGAACCTCGGTTGTTTTAGTGGTTCTCGATTTTGCATGATGGGCTTTATGTTTACCTGCACGCGTGGTTGTTGTCGTTGTCACGACTTTAGTCGTTTGAGAGACCACTGCTGGATCAACACTTTCTGTTGTCTCAGCAGCGTAAAGAGGCATGCTCAGTCCGATTGCTAATACAGCAGCGGTTATTGTAGATAACGTAAAATTTTTAGATAAAATCATGATGTAACTCCCAGTTAAATTTACTGTTCATACCTCATCATAGAACTAAAAAAATTCTGGGTTGAATGCTAGTTGTATATTTATACAGCAGAAATGTTGTTTACACATCCTTTGTGTAAACACGAATTTGATCAACAACTGTTCCTTATCAGGCGATTCATTACCTGAAAATTGTCAGCAAAAACGGATTACTTCCTAAAATTTTTCGGCAACTGTCCCGTCCAACGCTTTACTGCACGCGTAAATGCGCTTTGCTCCGAATAACCCAACAGCAACGCAATATCAAATAAAGTTAAAGATTCATCCTTGATATAGAGATGAAATAAATCCAATTTTACGCTGGAGAGCAACTCCTGAAACTTGACCTCATGGTCATTCAAACGCCGCTGTAGCGTACGCGTTGAGGTGTTCATTCGTTTGGCAATATTCTCCAAAGACATCTCTTCTTGTTTTTTAAGCATGTCACTGAGCAATTGTTTAAACCGATCTTCAAATTGATCATTTGGCAGTGTACTCAGCAGAGTTTTCGCATGATCTTCCAACAAATCCAATAGCTTAGCATCGTTATTATTCAGGGTAATATTTAAATATTCCGCAGGAAACTCAACAATGGTCCGAATCCCTCCAAAAGTCACAGGACAATGAAAAAAATCTTCGTAGGGTGTGATGTCTGTTGGCGCTTCATTGATGAAATTAATTTTAGTGGGATAAAGCACCCGACCCGCAATGATCTGAACCATTGAGAAAAACACTGAAATCGCAGTTTCATCAGCAAGCTGTCCTGGTGTGATGTACTCACTCCCCCAACTGATCGTCACCGCTTCGTTTTCAACCGTCATTGACAAGGAATTGGCATCATAGATGAGTCGCGCGAATCGCTCAAAAAGCGCTAGCGCCTCGCCCACACTGCCACAAGACATGCCCAAATAACCCACAATTCCTGTATGCGAGGCTTTGATGTGTTGTCCGATCTGTAATCCCACCACAGGTTCAGGCGTTAGCTTCGCGACCTCATCGAGCAAACTGATCCACATTTGCAGAGAAATGCGATCTTGGGATTGCAATTGAATGAGCTTGGCTTTATAGGCTGGATCGCTTACCTGTTTGGCATCTAAATAGTCAATCAATATGCCGACCAAAGCACCATTTACATATAGTGAAGCACT
>CAYJUB010000232.1:3990-4571 GCA_964373145.1 uncultured Moraxellaceae bacterium | reverse complement strand
ATCAAAAAATCAATGCTCAAAATAAGCACCACCGTGCTTCAAAAGCACGGAGCGGTCAGCGGCGAAACGGCCCGCGAAATGGCGCGAAACGTGAGGAGGTTATTGAACACAAGCTACGGCGTGGGCATTACGGGGATCACGGGGCCTACGGGCGGATCCACAAAGAAACCGGTGGGGCTTGTCTATATCGCGATCGCGGGGCCCCAGCGCAGTTTCACCACGAAGAACCTGTTTCTCGGCGACCGCACGACCATCAAAAGAAGCGCGGCACTTAAGGCCCTGGATCTTCTCCGGCTTGAACTTCTCAAAGCGGCGTATACAAATTCAAAACTTGTAAACGCACACCACGCGCCAGCAAACTTTCTTGTACCAACTCGCGCCCACCGATGCCACGCCAGACCATCACCAGCTCATCAACCACCAAATCACTAAGCGCTGATGAGGCTATCAGCCCTTCACTGGTTTCTAACTCAGGCACATCGGCCGATACGCCAACGGCTTTCAACACTTGCGCAGTACCATGTCCCACTGCAAGCCAACGAATGGGTAATGAGGCCGCATGGATCTTTAATGCTTCCAAT
>CAYJUB010000232.1:0-3980 GCA_964373145.1 uncultured Moraxellaceae bacterium | reverse complement strand
AATGCCAGCAAACCCAAACGTGCAGCCGTTGGACTCACCACCACAATCACCCGCGGTGGCTGAGTGAGCAACTGCAGTAACACATTCTGATCTTGTGGTGTGACAGGCAAAGGAATCAATTCAAGCAGTGGCAGTTCATCGACATGCCAGCCCGCCTGTTCAAGCGCAAGCGTGAGTGGCTGCGCCCGATCAGTAGGGCGCGTATTCAGGAAATATCTGAGAGGCTTTTGATCAGTCATGGCTGATCTTAAGGTTGTGCAGGATGAATGGCTAGTTCCGCCAATAAACGATCCGCACCGGCACTCAATAATCGCTCAGCCAACGTAACTCCTAATTGCTCAGCATCCACGGCTTGACCGACGATTTGATCTTTTAATAACACGGATCCATCGACACTCCCTACTCGACCTTGCAGCGTAAGCTGCTCGCCATCCAGCGTTGCAAAACCCGCAATCGGCACTTGGCAGCCACCCATCAGACGATGATTAAACGCACGCTCCGCGCGTACACAGCGATTGGTCACGCGATCAGCAAGTGGTGCAATCAGCGAAGTCACACGCTCATCACCGATACGACATTCCAAACCTAACGCACCTTGACCCACTGCCGGTAAAGACATTTCTGTGTCTAGCCGTTCTCGAATGCGCTCGCCTAAACCTAAGCGAATCAATCCTGCACTCGCCAAAATAATGGCGTCGTACTCACCTGCGTCCAACTTACCTAAACGCGTACCGACATTGCCACGTAAATCGACAATCTCAAGATCAGGGCGTGAATGTTTTAATTGACTACAACGACGTAAACTCGATGTACCTAAACGCGCACCTTTCGGTAAATCCGCGAGATTCAAATATTGATTCGACACAAAGGCATCGGTTGGATCTTCGCGTTCACAAATCACCGCAAGCTCTAAACCATCTGGCAAATCCATTGGCACATCTTTCATTGAATGCACGGCTAAATCCGCACGACCATCCAACAACGCTTGCTCTAATTCTTTGACAAACAAACCTTTACCGCCAATTTTAGATAATGACGTATCTAGAATTTTATCGCCCTGCGTCACAAACGTGACTAGATTGACTTCCAACTCTGGATAGAGTGCCAGCAAACGCGCCTTAATATGTTCGGCTTGCCATAGCGCAAGTGGACTCTGACGTGTTGCGATATTCAAGACTGAATTTGGTGATGAGGTGTTTTGCGCATTCATGACTTTCTGATCCAATTCAAACAACCCAATAAAAAAACAACCGCCCATTGATAAACAAAACCGAGCCTATTCAGCTCGGTTTATGACTTCACAACAAGCAAAGGCACATTACAATAAATGCATTTTATCCTTTAATAGCGGCAAATGACGACGACTAACTGCCAATCGTTCATCTATTCCACGAAAACGCACCTGATATTGCCCTGTGGCAACCATTTCAATGCCTTCTAAATATGGAATCGCCAGCAGCGCATTACGATGAACACGAATAAAACGATCACCAAATTCGGCTTCTAATTCTTTGAGCGTCTCATCAATCAACACTTCACCGCCCGTATGGCGAACAGTCACATACTTCTGATCAGCAAGGAAATAATAAATACTATCGAGTGGAATGAGTTCCATACCACGATGGGTGCGCGCCGTAATATGCTGGCGTGTCGCTTTGGTATCTGCTTCATTCGCTGCACGTAGCTGATTCATTTGCGCCGCATTTAAGTGACCCACACGCGTCAATGCTGCAGAGAGATCATCCCGATTCACAGGCTTGAGCAGATAGCCAACCGCTCGATTTTTAAAAGCTTCAATGGCGTGTTGATCAGATGCAGTGACAAAAATAATCGCAGGCGGATGTGCTAATTCAGCCAAAACTTCGGCGCATTGTATACCGTCCATTTCAGGCATGCGCACATCAAGCAACAACACATCCGGGTGCAGCTCATCCACTTTCGCTATCGCATCTACGCCGTTAGAAGATTGTCCAACGACCTGATGACCTGCTTCAACGACCATTCGACTAAGACGCTCACGTCCTAACGATTCGTCATCGCAAATTAGTACATTCACTGTAACCTCCTTATCCGATGCAGCATTCATTTCCTTGAATGTATTTTGTCTGCATTTATATCATTATTTTTGCAAGGTACAACATGGCGAAACCAACACAGTCTTCGGCCCTTCATCGACATATTATATCACAAAGCTGTATATGCCTAATCTACTGCAAAACAACAGCACGTCTCAACCCATCATGACACAAACTACAGGGTAGTTATAAACGGATAAGAAAGATAAGCCGTAAAAAAATCTTGGGTACGATGGGTGGTCAAACGTGCTGTTGCACCATATTGCGCCTGTAATCGATCATGAATGTTTTTCAAAGCCATCTGATTTCCCGTTGCTGCACGCTCAGGTAATTTTTGTTGCACAGGTTGGATTGGATTGGTTATGACTATTTTCAATTCGCCAGCCGTGTACTCAATCAACACGGTAATCAGACTCGGACGTGAACTTGGCTCAACGCCATGTACCACAGCATTCTCAAGGAGTGGCTGTAAAGTCAGCGAAGGAATTTTCAATTTGCGCATCGTTTCTTCATCAGGCGTTTGCCATTCGACTTGTAGCCGACCATCCAACCGTATCGCCTCAATCGCTAAATAGCGCCGACATAATACCGTTTCATCATAAAGCGTCACCTCGCCTGCCGACTGTAAACTGGCGCGAAATAATGCCGATAAATCTTCAACCACAATCCCCGCACGGCGACTATCAATATCAATCAGAGACAAAACCGTATTCATGGAATTAAACAAAAAATGCGGGCGAATCCGCGCTTGCAAGGTATCTAATCGCGCTGATAATTCCGCACGTTCACGCACGACCAAACGCTCACGCATATATAAATAATGCAGCAAAACGCCGCCTGCAATCATGGTCAACACCAAGTTATGCCCAATACTACGCCACATCAGCGTGGGGCTTGGCGCCAACAAATAAAGATAAACTAACAGTTGGTTCACGATGATGGTATAGAGAACAACAATAAGACTCACAATCACTGCACATACCGCAGCCGCGCGAATACGCGGCATTCGAATCAATCGCGAACGCATTTTATCCGCGATAATCGCAAAGCTCAGTGCCACCCAATTCATGAAGAATACATAAACAAAGTATTGTTCCCATGAAAAATTTTGCGTGGCAGTCATCGGCACTAATGTAGAAAACAGTGCTAATAAATTAGTCATGACTAATAACCGCAGCAACGCGCTTGCCTCCGAAAAACGGGGCAAAAAGAACGTATAGTCTCGATCGATACGTGCATTTGTCATTGCGGTTTATTGACCTGTTTTAGAGTTGAGTTTGCTATACTTGCACTTATTTTGCGTTTGCGACCTGACAATGACCACACCTGTGAATACTCCTGCCATGAATAGTAACACCGATCCATCCAATGAATCTTCAGGAATGTGGGGCGGTCGTTTTACCGAAGCCACTGATGCCTTTGTTGCCGAATTTACCGCATCTGTGCAATTTGACCAACGTCTTTATCGTCAAGACATCCAAGGTTCGATTGCCCATGCCACGATGCTCGCTTCAGTCGGCGTGCTGACCGATGCTGAACGTGACGACATCATCAAGGGCTTGAACAGCATTTTAGGCGATATCGAAGCAGGTCGTTTTGAATGGCGCATAGACCTTGAAGATGTTCATATGAATATCGAACATCGTCTGACCAACATGATTGGCATTACGGGTAAGAAGCTTCATACAGGTCGTAGCCGTAATGATCAAGTGGCAACCGATATTCGCCTGTATTTGCGGGATGAAATCGATCAATTGATGCAACTCTTGGCAAAATTGGAACGCGGTATTCTAACGCTTGCCAGTGCGCATACTGACACCATTATGCCTGGTTTCACTCATTTGCAAACTGCACAGCCTGTGACTTTTGGTCATCATTTGATGGCGTGGTTTGAAATGTTGCTCC
>CAYJUB010000231.1:0-4577 GCA_964373145.1 uncultured Moraxellaceae bacterium | reverse complement strand
GCTGGCTGGATTGCAGACGTATTGGACAGCAAAGGCGATGAAACTGTGATTGCTAGTGTTAAAGCTAAAGTGTCTGCAGTTTGCGCAAAATTCCCAGTGTATGCAAAAACTAATACATGAATCAAGGAGCTTTCAGAAAGCTCTTTGATTAGCTCATTTGTTACTAAGGCTCGACAAAACGGCTTCCCTGATTATATTCAAGGAGGCCGTTTTGTTATATAAAACTTAATGCCAATACAAATCCATGCAGCTATTTTTGACCCAGCGTAATGGTATTAAGGAGAACAAACGTGGCAAATCCATTTGTGCATATCGAACTGAATACTAATAATTTACCCGCAGCAAAAGAGTTCTATAGCAAGCTCTTTGAATGGAAGTTAGACGAACATCAGATGCCCAGCGGTGCATATACGACGATTAATGTCGGCGAGGGAACTGGCGGCGGCATGTGGGACAATCAAATGTGTGGTAGTACAGGACCTAATGCCATTCCGCCACATTGGATTGCTTATATTGGCGTAGATGATGTTGTTGCAACCACAGAAAAAGCAAAAGAGTTAGGTGGTACAGTCGTACAAGATGTGAAAAATATTGGTGATTTTGGCGCGCTGAGCGTGATTATTGATCCTACGGGTGCAGCGTTTGCGTTATGGCAAAATAGTAATGTTGCCGATCCAATCAGTTAAAGTCAAAAGCAAATCCCTCCCATGAGAAGCGCCGCTTCGCAAGACGAAGTGCCCTTTCAAAAAGGGAGGAGCTTGTCTCACTCCTTAGAAAAAGGAGGGTCGGGGAGGATTTTGCTTTTGCAATAATGAAAATCCTCTGATTTATCTCTGATCTTTTTAAGTTAAAATGCGGCTGAATTTTTTATATCACTCTGAATTGTTGAATCTCATTATGCCGCAATTGATTTGTCCGCTATGCCATGAGGCATTACTAGAAAGTCCACCCCAGGAAGGCGCTCAACATTCAAATCAGGTCTGGCGGTGTGTGAGTCATCATAGCTTCGATATGGCGCGTGAGGGCTATCTCAATCTGCATTTGGTTCAGCATAAAAAAAGTAAAGATCCCGGTGATAACCCCGAGATGGTGAAGGCACGTCGGGCATTTTTGCATGCGGATTATTATCAGCCGCTGCGCGATGCGGTGGTTGAATTGTTGCAACCGTTACATGCAACGTCACTGCTTGATATTGGTTGTGGGGAAGGCTATTACACCAGCAGTTTTCGCAAAATCATTGATGATGTCATTGGTTTAGATATTGCTAAGCCTGCCATTCAGCTCGCAGCGAAGCGATTTAAAGACATCACTTGGTTGGTGGGTAGCGGCGCAATGCTACCGCTCGCAACTGCTTCGGTGGATATTGTCAGTAGCATGTTCAGTCCATTACCGATTGCAGAAATGGCTCGTGTTCTGAGAGCTGAAGGTTTTGTACTGGTGGTGACGCCAGCGCCGACACATCTTTGGACTGTGCGGGAAGGGTTGTTTGATGAAGTTCAAGCGCATGAGCCTGATAAGTTTTTGGTTGGATTTGAGGAGTTATTTACGTTGCACAGCCGCAAGGATGTTTCATTTCCTTTGACGCTATCTAATCAAGCGTTAAAAGACTTGTTGTGTATGACGCCTTATGTGTGGAAGGCAAAGCCTGAGAAACGCGCTGCGTTGGAGTTACAAGCGCAGTTTGAGACTGTGGCGGCGTTTACGGTATTTCTGTTTCAGAAGAAATAGGGTGGTTCTTCATCTCCAGCTCGACTAGTTGAATACAGCTTTGGGCAAGTTCCGAAGTGATTGCTAAGGCATGAGCTCTCACTGAGGAGCTTATTTTCTTTGGAAGTGAACCCGTTTCATCAATGATTGCTAACGTAACAAGTAGTGCCTCAATCGCCTCTACTTTGCTTGGTCGTATCCCTTGAGATGGGCATGTCACATAAAGAGTTTGCGATTTCGGGTAGAAGGTAATCGTCATAACTGTCTTATTCATTGTACCTAAAAGAACTGTTTTGACGTCACGACTCCAAGAAACTGGGAATAGTTGAACCATTGCTTCGATTTCTTTTCTAGAGAAACAATGCTGAATTCCGTTCTGCACGACGATTTTCATGGGGTGATATCTAGCGAATAAACTCAGGTGTTCTGTGAAGAATAACATGGCGTAAAGCAGCCCACAAAAATAACAAATTGGATGCTTTTTAACCGCATATTGTGTAAACCTTGTCACAATAATTTCACATTTAGATGACAATAAATGTCAGTTTACTTTGTAAAGTGACAGTACGTAAAACGTACAATAATATGAGTTATGAGTCACATTTTATGCAAAATAAGTTTTGGTTGTTTTAGTTGTAACAAAGTATTTATTTATGAAAGCTTTTTTTGGATATTATTTCATTACATTCAATAGCTTATGTTGTGTTTTGTGTTTTTAATTTTGCTATTTTCCTTGGTCATTTGTTCAAGATTGATTCCGCATCAAAAAGAGAAAAACTTGGTACGCTAATTGCTCTCTAGAGCTCAGGTAAAGATGAATTTCTGGGGAGAAAATCACATGTTAAATCGCGATCAAATGCATAGTCTGGGACGCTTCACGTTTTTGATGCGTAAAACGTTTAATCAAAAAGTAGAAGTCGAACGTTTTATCCATGATGTTGATTATAAGAATCTAATGCTTGCGATGGCAGCAAGAATCAGTGATAACACCAGTGATGAGTTGTTAGAACTTTCGATGGAGTTGGGTGCAAAATTTGATTGTGTGGCATAAGTGTTTTGCCACACAGTTTGATTGAGTTGAACGGGTCCTCGATTCTACAAATATAAAATCAAGATTGTTTTAAGGAATATTTCCAGTCGTTACCTGACCCTCATTTTGGTCTTTCGGTAGTATCAACAATGGATCAATTCGCGCATTATTTAAACTCACACCAAAATGCAAATGCGGTCCTGTCGCTCGTCCAGTTTTTCCGATTAATCCAACTGCTTCGCCTTGCCTAACCGTTTGGCCAATTCCGACATCAATACGATTCAAATGACACAGCATGGTGACAATGCCTTGTCCGTGATCAATCATGACGGTTTGCCCATTAAAAAAATAATCACCCGTCTGCACAACAACGCCGTTTGCGGGAGCACGCGCTACCGTACCCAATCCTGCTGCAATATCTAAACCTGCATGAGGTGCGCGAGGTTCGTCATTGAAAAAACGTTTAAATCCGAATGGACTGGAAATGATACCTCGGGCAGGCCAAATGAATTTTGGGAAATGGGTGACTTGGACAGGGCTGAATTTTTTGTAGACAGTCGCCTGTTCAACCGCTTCACGTTGGTAGCGAGCAAGTTGTTCTGAGTCTGGGGAGACTTTACTTTGATCAGTGATGGTGAGGCGTTGTTCTGGGTAGGCATAATCAGCCACAGCAAAATCATAATGATTACTATCCGTGTCTAGGAGATGTATGCCAGTCGTGATGGTGATTGGAAGTCCGACGATGGCATATTTTTTATTGCCTTCAATGACTAATGCGACAGGACGCTCACCAAAACTGGCTGTTTTTGTATTCACCGGCACTTCGATGATGGCAATACCTCCTGCACGTCGAGAGTCCTGTGGCAGCTCGGCATGAGTATAGGTTGTCAACACACTGAATGCGCCAAACAAGAGTACGGCGCTCGTGGCGCGTGATAGAAAGTGATGCACGATATGCTCCAAATAAAAGCCAAAATTTGAGCTAATCAAAAGAGGGTGTTCATCATAGATGAAAATGTCTATAAAACTAAAAAGTGTTAAAAAACTACTACAAATTTTCAAATTATTATAAATATAAGATGATGAATTTAATTAAATTATTTTTAATAATGATTCTTGCTATGGATATCTCATATTTTTATTGGAGTTGGTATGTGTATTGCTTAACACTATAGGTGACTTTTAATTGCTCATCATTCAAGCGTGATAGAAAAAAAATTGATTGATGAGCATCATCTTAGGGAGAACATTTATGTTAAGTCGCGAACAATTGCAAGAGTTAGGGCGCTTCAAGTTATTGATGCGTAAAACCCATAATCAAACCGTTCAAATTGAACGTTTTCTGACAGATCTTGAGTATCAATCACAAATGCTTGATATTGCTGAGCAGTTTGATGATAGCGATTTGGAAAATGATGAGCTGATGATGTTGTCATTGATCTTTCGCTCGAAATTCGGACGCTTAGGAAATGGTGATGAGGCGTATGCGTCCATTGTGCCAGTCGCGCAACCTGTCGTTGAGATTGCACAGCAAGCGATTGCTCAGGCACAAAAGTCTGCAACGCCGCAAGAGTCTAGTGTTACTGTCAGTTCGGTTTCTTTGTTGCGCTCGATTGGTAACACGCTAGCATCGGCGCTCAATCAAGAGCCAAGTGTTTCGCAAACGGTATCGAAAGATAGTGCTTCAGTGAAAGATGCGGAGCATCATGAAGAAGAAAAAAATCACTATGTCATGAGCTTACGCTAAGATTTTTATAACAATGCTTAAAAGAAAAAAGGGATGCGTCATCAGGCTCGAGATAGCCAGAAGGAAGTGATCAGCACATACAGAATAGGAATG
>CAYJUB010000230.1:0-4604 GCA_964373145.1 uncultured Moraxellaceae bacterium | reverse complement strand
AACGCATCGCTAATTTGGGTCAACTCGGTGACAAGGTTTCTGTAAAGTCTGGCTACGGTCGTAACTTTCTGATTCCTCAGGGCAAAGCAGTTTCTGCAACTGCAGCAAACACTGCATCATTTGAAGCACGTCGTGCTGAACTTGAGCGTGTTGAAGCTGAATCACTTGGTAAAGCTCAAGAACGTGCTGCTAGCCTGAATGAACTCAATGTTGTTATCACCTCGAAAGCTGGTGATGAAGGCAAACTGTTCGGTTCGGTTGGTACACGTGATATTTCTGACGCTTTGACTGCTTCTGGTCACCCAGTTGACAAAGCTGAAGTACGCTTACCAAATGGCGCATTGCGTCACACTGGCGAGTTCCATGTTGCAATTCAAGTTCATCACGATGTGATGGCTGAAGTGTTGGTCACGATTATCGCTGAATAAGCTTTAATCGATGATTCAAAAAAAAGGTACGCGAAAGCGTACCTTTTTTTATGGAGAATTTTTTAGTCAAATATGGTTCATCCATTTTTCAAATTATTATCACTTTTCATCTGCAATCAATGATGAATTAAGAGTATTCTTAGCAGTCAAATCGTGGGTGGTTTTGACGACGCTAGATGAGCAAGTCGCACGACGGATCACACGAATAATTCGCATCAATTTTTTATTTAAGTACAGGTTTGAACATGTCAGAATCCTCAGCCTCGCGCGGTCGTGTTGCGACGCTACCTAATGACGCTGCTCATGAAAACAGTGCAAAAACACCTCGTAAATCCAATAAAAAAAATGCTGAAGTCAGCACTGAAGTCGCGCGCGAGTTTCGTACACCACCCCATAGTATTCAAATGGAACAGGCTGTCCTCGCAGCACTGATGACCATCAGTGAGTCATGGGAACAAGTCAGTGAAACCATTACCGAAAATTCGTTTTATGCCATTCGCCATCGTTTAATTTACAAGGCGATTAGTCATTTATCGACTGCCAATATGCCTTATGACGCAGTCATGGTCAGTGATTGGTTGAGTGGTCAGCATTTGCTGGATGATATTGGCGGTGAAGCCTATTTAATGCAATTGCTTGCAGAGAGTCCTGCGAGTTTGTTTAACCTTCCAGCTTACGCTGAAAAAGTCCGTGAACACGCCGTATTGCGTGATTTAATTACTGTTGGGAACGATGTTTTACATACGGCCTATGATCCAAAAGGACAAGCGGTCAGTGAAATTCTCGACTTGGTTGAAAGTAAAGTTTTTGCAATTAGTGAGCAACATAATAATCGCACCGCTGAGAGCGGCCCTAAAGCAATCAATAGCGTGCTCAAAAGTGTATTAAATACGGTTGAAGAACTACAAAAAAGTGATAGTGCGATTACAGGTTTAACCACAGGTTTTGTGGAATTAGATAATAAAACCCTCGGGATGCAAAAAGGCGATTTGATTATTGTCGCGGCGCGTCCGAGTATGGGTAAAACCACTTTCGCGATGAATTTGATTGAGCACGTTTTATTTGGCAGCGATTTGCCTGCGCTTGTTTTTTCGATGGAAATGCCCGCAGATTCAATTGCAGTACGTTTGCTCTCTTCGTTCGGTTCTATCGATCAAAGTCGTTTGCGTTCAGGACGATTAGAGGAAGGTGATTGGGTACGCTTGACGAGTACGATGAGTCAGCTACAAGGCAAACATTTATATATCGATGACTCTTCTGCATTACCACCAAACGAGCTGCGTTCACGTGCACGTCGTATTGCAAAAATGCATAACGGCAGAATCGGCGCCATCATGATCGATTATTTGCAGTTGATGAAAGTTCCGGGCATGGGTGATAACCGTGTCGGTGAGATTTCTGAAATTTCTCGTAGCTTAAAGGCATTAGCCAAAGAAATGAATTGTCCTGTGATTGCGTTGTCTCAGTTGAACCGCTCACTTGAAAATCGTCCGAATAAACGTCCGATTATGTCTGACCTTCGTGAGTCAGGTGCAATCGAGCAGGATGCTGACTTAATTATGTTTATTTACCGTGATGAGGTTTATAACAAAGAATCTAAAGAACAAGGCACGGCAGAAATTATCATTGGTAAACAACGTAATGGCCCGATTGGTACCGTGCGTTTGGCGTTCCAAGGGCAATTTACACGCTTCACCAATCTGTCGCCTGAATATTATCGCCCTGAAGATGATGAGTAATCGCAGTGTCTTGAATTCAAAACAGTCACTAGCTCTATTCGCCTACAGTTATTGAGCTTGTCGAAATATCAAAATACGCGGCGACTTGAAAGATTGCAGTGGATATGTCCACTTCGACAAGCTCAGTGAACTTTATTTTAGATAACTGGGTTTGAAGTTAAACTGCAGCATCGTAAAAATTTAGAAAATAGGAAATTAATATGCGGGAAGCCCGCGTTTCTTTAAGCACCCAAGCCTTGAGTCATAATCTGCAACGTGTACGGGAATTTGCGCCGCAAAGTCATGTGTTAGCAATGGTTAAAGCGGATGCTTACGGGCATGGTTTAGCGTTTGCACTTTCTGCTTTGCACGACGCGGATGCGCTTGGCGTGGCTTTTTTCAAAGAAGCGCTGGATATTCGTGCTTTTGGCAATAAACAATCGATTGTATTGATTGAAGGTGTTTTTACGCTGGATGAGTGGTTGCAAGTACCGCAAATCAACGCGCAATGTGTTATTCATCAGGATTGCCAATTGCAATGGGCACTTGAGCATATCATTCCAAACACAACGATTTGGCTCAAAGTAAATACCGGCATGAATCGATTGGGATTCTCGCCTGAGGAAGCATTGACTGCAGCCCATAAATTACGTTCTGCAGGTTATGATTTGATTTTGACTATGCATTTCGCCAATGCCGATGAACCGAATCATCTTTTGAATCAATCGCAAATTGAGACGTTCCTATCCCTAAAAAATCAACTTGAACCCATTAAAGCCTCGCTATGTAACTCCGCGGCATTAATCCAATGGCCACAGCTTCATTTCGATTGGGTACGACCCGGTATTATGTTGTATGGCAGTTCACCATTTTCCGATCAATCAGCCACTGTACTGGGGCTAAAGCCAGTCATGACTTTGACAACGCAGTTGATTGCAATTCATGAACTTCCGATTGGTGCGGTTGTGGGTTATGGATCGAGTTTTACCACCAATCGCCCAACGCGTTTGGGGGTCATTGCAATGGGTTATGGTGATGGTTATCCGCGTGTTGTGCATGGTGCGCAAGTGAATATTAATGGTCAGCAAGTCCCCATTGTCGGACGGGTCAGTATGGATATGTTAACTGTAGATTTGACTGACTTAGCGACACTTCCAACACTCACAACGCAAGTGGTGATGTGGGGAAATGGCTTAGATGTCGATCAAGCAGCACATGCAGCGGGCACAATCAGCTATGAGTTATTTACAAGGCTTGCAATACGCCCAGTGCGTCACATTGTCGATTAAGATTTTGATGAATTCAGAATGAAGTTCACGGTTTTATACACTTTTGGAAAAAAGCTGATAAAATCAGGATAAGGGACAATTATTTTTATGGAATCGCATGCGTACACTTTTAATCAGAGCATGTTCAAGCACGGCGTTAAACGCCTTGCGTATTTAGGTCATTGAATATGACTCATTTTAATCTGATATCAAAAAAGGCTTTGAGCAAAGTACTCATTCCACTCGGCATCTTATTCCTTGTGCAAAATACTCATGCCGCTAATCTGTATATCTTTAAAGATAGTGAAGGTAATGCATTATTAACCAATGTTGTTGGCAAAAATAAACGTCCAGAAGGCGATCTCAGCCAATACAATACCAAAGTCAAAGTCACTTGGTATGCCGATACCAATGTCCATACCTATCGCAATTGGGGCGGCAGTGAAGCATCGGTTTTACCGAGCTACAGCCGTAATCGTAATGCTTATGATGATTTGATTAGTAATGCTGCAAGCAGTTATGGGGTTGATCAACGACTGATCAAAGCCATCATGCATACAGAATCTGGTTTCAACCCAATGGCGCGTTCACCAGTCGGGGCGCAAGGCTTAATGCAGCTCATGCCTCCAACAGCGCGACGTTTCTCAGTCACTGATTCATATGATCCAGCTCAAAACATTTCTGGTGGTGTGAAATATCTCAATTTTTTATTGAAACGCTACAATCAGAATCATGAACTCGCAATTGCCGCATATAATGCAGGCGAAGGGAATGTCGATAAATATCGTGGTATTCCACCGTTCCGTGAAACCCAAGACTATGTAAAACGTGTCATGAGCCGTTTTAATAATCTTTATCAAAATGGCATTAAAGTGACAACGGGTAATGATCGACAGCTCGCTGCTAACGCATCATCTCGTCCAGTTATTACCTACACCAATCCCGATGGCTCTGCCAGCGCGACGTATAGACCAAAGAGCACCTCTGACTACACGAATAGTGCATTTGATGCATTAAATAACTCGGCAAATTAACGCATCATGGCGGTCAACCACATTGCGCGTGCGCAAGCGGCTTGGCCGATTCTCATAAGAACCGCCAGACGTCGCACAAAAATTAGTTATAGTGAACTTTGTGGTGCAATTGGGTTGCATCCGCGAGCGGCTTCCTATTTGCTGAATGTCATTCAT
>CAYJUB010000229.1:0-4641 GCA_964373145.1 uncultured Moraxellaceae bacterium | reverse complement strand
CCTGAGTAAGCATCGGCAAGCATTGCCGCGACAGATTTACGAATTTGTTCAGGTGAACCGTAGAGCGTATTTGGATCCAGATTGCCTTGCAGCGTCACGCGCCCAGCAGCAATACGACGTGCATCAGCCAACGACGTAGTCCAATCTAAACCAAGCGCATCCGCTCCGCTGTCGATCATTTGCGGAATCCACTGACCGCCACCTTTGGTAAACACGATCACAGGCACACGATGTCCATCATGCTCACGAATCAGACCAGAAATGATCTTGGTCATATAATTCAGCGAAAACTCAGCATACTCACGATGCGCCAGCGCCCCACCCCAACTGTCAAAAATCTGCACCACCTGCGCACCTGCCAAAATCTGCGCATTCAAATAATCAGTGACCGCGACAGCCAATTTATCGAGTAAAGCATGGAGTAATTCTGGCGAACGATAGAGCATTTCCTTCGTATGACGGAACTCACGCGAACTACCGCCTTCCACCATATAGGTCGCCAGCGTCCACGGACTGCCAGAGAAACCAATCAACGGCACGCTGCCACCTAACGCTGAACGAATCGCCGTGACCGCACGCATGACATAATCAAGGGAGTCATTTGGATCAATCTTCGGTAATGCCGCAATGTCCGCTTCTGTACGCACCGTTTTTTTGAACTTCGGGCCTTCGCCTTCTTCAAAGTACAACCCCAAACCCATTGCGTCTGGCACAGTTAAAATGTCACTAAACAATATCGCCGCATCCAAAGGAAAACGACGTAATGGCTGCAATGTCACCTCACACGCCAAATCAGTGTTTTTGCACAGCGACATAAAGTCACCTGCTTGGCTACGCGTCGCTTTGTATTCTGGCAAATAACGCCCCGCCTGCCGCATCATCCACACGGGCGTCGTATCCACAGGTTGGCGCAACAAAGCACGGATAAAACGATCATTTTTCAGCGTTGGAAAAACAAGCTTGGATTTAGACTGCGAATTTACATCACTCATCATTGCGCTCTACTGTTCATACTTTTAAAAAGTGTGTGTTACGAATACTTTAAAACGTGGCACATCATAACAAATTAGGAAATTTTTCATGGTGGTGTTTTACTTCAATATCTTTAAAGTCAAAAGCAAAATCCCTACCAACCTCCCTTTATTAAAAGCTATGTTCTGGTTAATAGTTGAAATTGAAAATGAGCTTAATGCTTGTCTCCTTCCCCTGAGGGGGAAGGTTGGGATGGGGGTGCTTTTGACTTTAAGATCAACAGCACCCCCATCTAAATCTTCCCCCTCAGGGGAAGACTTCAAAGCAAAAACGCAAGAAAATCCATTTCAACTATTAACCAGAACATAGCCTTCTAAAAGGGAGGAACTGCTCCCTCTTTAGAAAAAGGAGGACTGGAGAAGATGTGCTTTTGACGTTAAACAAATACCCAAACTAAACAGCCAAAACAGGCACACCACTATGAAACCGCATTTCCTTGTCATGAGACTCGATCAACTCGCGCTCAACTTCACGAAATAACGTAATGCGCTCATCGACTGAAATCTGCGACTCTGTCACCAGCGTGCGTGCCAACGTTAAATAATCTTCAAAATGGCGTGATTCAGATTTCAATAAATAGCGATAAAACTTTGCCAGCTCATCATCAACATACGGTGCAAGCGCAGCAAAGCGCTCACACGAACGCGCCTCAACAAATGCCCCAACAACCAACACATCGACCAAAAACGCAGGTTCATGCGTCCGAATGTGTTTACGCATCCCTTGCGCGTAGCGACCGGCACTCACCGCTTCCCACGCCTGATTACGCCCACGCATAATGGCAATCACTTGCTCATAATGCAGCATTTCTTCGCGCACAAGCTGCGCCAATTTCACCTGTAATTCAGTATGATCGCTATAACGAAACATCAGGTTCATCGCTGTTCCTGCTGCTTTTTTCTCGCAATTGGCATGATCTTGGAGCAAGAGTGGAATTTGCTGACACGCCGCATCAATCCACGCTTGTGGCGTACGACAAGCCAAAAAATCATAAACAGGTTTTAATAAATCGACTTCCAACTTCATTCAATCAACCCAATATGTTACATGCAACAATTCAATAATAATATGAAGCCTCGAATACTTACAAATTACACAGATTTACTTTCTATCTTACGAATAAAGCTGATTTTATTTGTTAGACTTAAACCAACAACAAATCTACAGTGGCAGATGTACTTACCCAGCTGTCCATGAAATCAGTAGGACTGATTATGACGCATTTCATGAGAAAACTCTTTATGAAAAATTCGAGTTCGAACAATCAGGCGATGAAAAAACTCAATTTCTTTATCCTTCCGTTCTTATGTCTATTGATGCCGACATTCGCCTATGCGGCAGGTGGCGATATGCATGCAGAACTGTCTGGCATATTGTTCTCTATGTTTTGTCTGGTTTTATCCGCACAGGTTTTGGGCTGGCTCATGTCGCGCTTTGGTCAACCTCGCGTGATTGGGCAAGTATTGGCAGGCGTACTCGTCGGGCCAAGTTTATTGGGCTTAGTCCATATCAATATCACCTTACAAGCCCTTGCCGAGTTCGGTGCAATTTTTCTGATGTTTGCAGTGGGTTTAGAAAACCGTTTACGCGATCTTCTCGCGGTCGGTAAAGAGGCCGTTATCGTAGCGATTTTAGGCATTAGCTTACCGATGTTAGGCGGTTTTGCCTTTGGTTACTTCAATGATTTATCCCAAATCCAAAGCATTTTTATCGGCACAACCATGGTTGCAACCAGCGTCGGCATTACCGCGCAAGTGCTCAATGATTTAGGCGTGATCAATAGCAAATATGCACGCATCATCCTTGGCGCAGCCGTGATTGATGACATTTTGGGACTGGCAATTTTAGGCGTTGTGTCAGGTATGGCAAGCGGTGAAGAAATTTCAGCGATTGGCGTTGCAACAACATTAGGAATTTCCCTAGGCTTTGTCTTTGTGGTTTTATTGGTCGGCGTACCGCTGATTAACTATATCCAAAAACATTTAAGTGCAAAAAAAATGTCTGGCGGTTTTGGTCTGATCATCTCGCTCAGTTTAGGTTTTGCCGCACTGTCTGGCGTCGTTGGACTTGCGCCAATTATCGGTGCTTTCTTGATTGGTATGGTGCTCGCCGAAGTCGGCGATAACTATGATTTCCACGATAAAGTTCATGCGTTGGAAAGCTTCCTTGCACCTGTATTTTTCGCCATGGTCGGTGTGCAATTGCCATTAGCATTACTCGCCGATAGCGAAGTCCTGATGAATGGCGCGGTACTCACGATTATTGCTATTCTTGGCAAATGGCTCGGTGGTTTAGCGATTGCACCCACGCAAGGCTTGGTCATTGCCAATAAAGTCGGCGTCGGCATGATCCCTCGCGGTGAAGTCGGTTTAATCGTAGTCGGAATTGGGCTGAGTACTGGCATCATCGGCGACAAACTCTTTGCTGAAATTGTCGTCATGATTATCGCCACGACGATTCTTGCGCCAATTGTTTTGCGCCTGATGATTAAGCCGTCTAGCGACCCAACGCCTCCTCATCGAATTAAAGAAGACGATGCGTTAGGCACGGCTGATGGAAAAGGGATTTGAGCTCCAAAATAGCTCATTGAACTAAAGCGTATTGACGTTTTAATACAGGTGCGCTCTAGGCAGACAATCAATAAGAAGGGGAGAACCTAAGTGTTCTCCCCTTCTTATTGGGCAGACACACAGGTCTGCCCCTACCGCAAACAATGCAGTTCAGCTTTTCCATTATTAGACATCAATAAACATGCATGGTAATAGCCATTCACTTCGACAAGCTCAGTGAACTAAATGAGTAGCTCAGAAAACAATATAAAAGTCATACTCATTTATTTCTTCGCTTGCCCAATCGTCATCCACGAAAAAATATTCGGGAGTTTTTGCGCATTGAAGTGTTCACATTGAACCCACGTAAACCCCGCCTTCTCCACGATTTTTTTCATATCTCGATTAAGATGACATCCATCCGCAATCACCTTTTGCACAGGGGTTAAACGGTTTTGCCATTTCGCCAGTTGGTGATTCGGTGACAAGCCATGCTCAACCAGATAGAACGTTCCTGTCGGTTTTAAAATCCGCTTAATTTCAGCTAAAGCAGCATTCACATCGGGAATGCTACATAGCGTCCACGTTGAAACCACAGCATCCACCGAATGACTATCAAACGGCATTTTTTCAGCACTGAGCTGGCGGTGCATGACTGGAAATTTAACCTGTGCAATACGAGGCTCAGCCAAACGATTCATGCCTTGGTTAGGATCAACTGCCGTGAGACTCAATACCCCATCACCATAAAACGGTAGATTCAACCCAGTCCCAAAACCTACCTCAACCACATGCCCAGCAACATCCGCCAATAGTTTCTGACGTGCGTCCATCAAACTCTCGAACTGCATCACATGATCTAAAATCACAGGGAATATCTTTTGTGTATAAAGTTCTTTCATGCTTCGTCTGTCCATTTAAAAAGATGAAAACTCAAAACGCTGAATCCAGCCTTAGAGCACATTGATTGGAATTTTAAAATACACCTGACCATCCTCCTCAGCAGGTGGCATATGACCCGCCCGAATGTTTAACTGAATCGAAGGAATGATCAGCGTCG
>CAYJUB010000228.1:336-4652 GCA_964373145.1 uncultured Moraxellaceae bacterium | reverse complement strand
CTGGAGAAGCCCAGCGCACGCCAAATCCGACGCCGAACTTAACAGGGTCATTAAATTTTTCGTCGAAGGCATTACCCGCATCAACAAACACCGCGCCACGCAATTTCGGTTTGAATAAATAATTGTATTCAACGGAACCCACGGCAAGGTTTTGCCCACCGACTTCATAGCCATTGACCAAGGTCGACAAACTCTTGTAATCATAGCCTCGAATGCTCTGATCACCGCCTGCAAAGAAACGCAAGTTGTAAGGAACGCGGTTAAAATCAGTGGTAATGATCGTTCCAACATCGGTACTCAGAACGATTTGATGTTTCTCTGCAAACGTTTCCAGAGCACGTAAACCTACGCGTAAGATCACCATATTTGCATCAGAAAATGCTGTGCGACTACCGACATCAACCTGATAGAACTGACGGAAACCAGAGGTTGGGTTAGCACCGCCTCTTGAAACCAACTTATTCAAACCGAAACCAGCTAATAACGCTTGCTGACTCGAGCTAATCCCTGCAACGTTAAATGGTGGCGGCAATAATGCAGGATTCACATTCAGCGCATTGTTGCTCAGTTGATCTCCACGAAAACGTAACGAATACGTGCGCTGCCATTCACCGACTGGATTGATAGTTCGCTGAATACCAACGGTCGTCGTCTTGGTATTGACCTCCAATCCCTTACTTTCTTTAATGATTTGATCCTCATAACCACCAAAGATACTGACTACATCAGACAGTGGATTGCCGATCGGGATGTTATAGCGCAAATCAAGTGAATGATTAATTTGAGAAAGCTCAAGATTGGCATCAAAACTATGCCCTCGATCATTCACCAAAGCACGGCGGTACTGCGTCCGAATGCGTGGACCTGTATCCGTGCCATAACCCACACCGGCCTCGACAGTGTTTGGATTATCTGCATTTAAAATCACCACAACAGGAATGCTGAGTTTGCTCGTATTTTCAGTTTTTTCGCCTGTGGTATTGGCATCTGGCGCACTCCTTTCGACAGGCTTACTTGCGCCAGCATTGCCTTCCGTAGTAACGACAGGCGTACTTGTAGGCGCTAATGGTTGAGCAGAGTCAACCGTATTTACGCCAGACGCAGGAGTGTTTTGTGTGACTTCAGTTTGACTACCCACATCGTCAGATGGCGCTTCTGGCGTTGGCGCATCCACCTGCACATTATTAAAATAACGCGTATCAATTAAATTACGGGATAATTTAGCCAAATCGCTTGCCTGATAAGGATCACCTGGCTGAAACGGCTGCATTGTTGCAAGTACACTGGGGCGTAATGGCAGCTTTTTGTTTGGATCATTACTTTTATAAATGACATCACCAAATGCATAACGCGGGCCTGTATCATAAGCCAACACGATATCTG
Organism: uncultured Moraxellaceae bacterium; assembly: GCA_964373145.1. Classification (GTDB taxonomy): domain Bacteria; phylum Pseudomonadota; class Gammaproteobacteria; order Pseudomonadales; family Moraxellaceae; genus Aquirhabdus. The sequence continues at coordinate 3,269 of CAYJUB010000228.1, read as the reverse complement.
CAGTTTTCGGTGGCAAGGTCACTTGCACATCGTGCGTCAGATAGCGTCCCTTAAAATACCCACGCTCGGTTGCTAGAGTCTGAATCCTGCTTTTAGTTTTCTCATACTCACCGTGATTAAAAATATCGCCCACAGCCAAATCAGGGTTTTTCAGTAATCGGTTATAGGCTCTATCGGTTTTGCCCTCACCTGTAATCAAGATCTGCTGAGTCGATACTTTCACAGGCGTATCGGGTACAACGTCAACATTTAAATGCCGATCATTCACCTTACGAAAGCGAAAATTTGCGGTGTAATAACCCACGGCTTGCGCTGAATCCGTCGCCAGTGATCTTAATCGGGGTAACCCACTTTGAAAATCTTCAAACTCAACCACTTGAATCTGCTGCAATGTTTCACGAAGATTGGTTGCCAATGCCTCGGGTGCACCTGTGACTGAGACGGTAATTGTCGGCTCGGCAGGAATACTTTCTTGAACCTCAATCGGTTTACGCCAAAAAAACACAACGTTGCGAATACGGGTAAACAAACTCGGTTTTTGCGGCTTTAGAATATTGACGGGCGCACTCGCTTGCGTATTTGCGGCGTCTAGGGCGATGTCTGCTTTTTTTGACTCCGAGGGTTGATCAACTTCAGTCTTTGCGACAGGATTGACGGCCACGGATACGGGTTCACTTTGTGTTGCTGGAGTTTCAGCCATGATGAATGGCGCGGTGAAACTTGCACCGACCAAAACAAAAAAAGACGTACTGAAACGCGAATTAAGCATATGAACTAAAACCTGTTTTAATAGCAATAGCAGTATGTGCAATGAGCAGATGAATCATAACGTGTTGTCCTAGTGCTTGCTAGTGAACACCGAGCACATTATGGTGAGTTGCTCACTGTCACTCACTTAAATATCCTCTCTCCAACCCGTTTTTATTGACCAAAAAATCTGTGGTTTTTAGCTATTTTTATCATTTAATTTTTGAGTGGGTTCAATGATAATCGCTTTAAGCTGACACAATATATCAAGATATTTGAATGAGTAATTATGTCTTTGGTAATTATTACTTTTTTTTGCAAACAATTTCTTAATGAATTATGGTTGCGTTGGGTAGAAATGGCACGTATATGTATGCTTAATGAGATGAGTATGCTCACACTTATCGGTTACAGTCGCATTTTGAATAGTTTAACTGAATTCAGAACTTGTTTTTGACCCGAATGATTCAATGGAGTAAGCACAATGCTTCACCAAACTTTTGCTGATCGCTTAATTGGCGCATTTGACCAAGCTTTACGCAGCGTCGTTCCCAATACGACTCAAGCAGAACGCCCGCTGCCCAGCGCACAAACAGAAAGTGCCCTCAATGTCAGCGATGCAAGACGTGTTGCAGGATTGATGCGCGTGAATCATAGTGGCGAAGTTGCTGCGCAAGCGTTATATCATGGTCAAGCATTGACCGCGAAACTGCCATACGTCCGTGAAGCCATGCAGCAAGCAGCGCGCGAAGAACAAGATCATTTGGCATGGTGTGAAACGCGTTTGAAGGAATTGGATAGTCATACCAGCTTGTTGAATCCACTGTGGTATGCGATGTCTTTTGGCATTGGTGCGGTTGCTGGTTTAGCTGGGGACAAATACAGTTTGGGTTTCGTCGCTGAAACCGAGCGTCAAGTCGGCATTCATCTGGATGAACATTTACAGGCATTGCCAGAAAGTGATGAACGCAGTCGCTCAATTTTACAGCAAATGCATAAAGATGAATTACATCATCGAGAGCAAGCCATCGAAGCTGGCGCACAAGAATTACCTGAATCTGTCAAAGCGGTCATGGGTGTAATTTCTAAAGTCATGACGAAAAGCAGTTATTTTGTTTGACGATTGCATTCATCTGACCTAGATAACAAACATTGATCATTAGGACTAAATATGTATTTTTGGCGTATCGAAAAATTAAAAACATCCATGGCTACAGCCCCATTGACCGATAGAGAAGTACTCCCTTATCTGATTGCCACTGTCATTTTAATGGCAGCGGTACTTGGCGCGGTACAGCATGTACCCGTGACCAGTGTTTGGGATGATATCTCGACTATTTTTGGAATGGTCATTGCAGTGATTGGTACGATTTATATTTATAATCGGAATAATGGTGAAGCTGGACAGCACTTTCTACAACGATACATTGTGATCGGCTGGGTTGTTTCACTGCGTTGGCTTGTCGCATTTATGGTGATTTTCACCATACTTTACATCATCTTAGAATACTATGGTGCCACAGCAGAAAATATAGCGTTAGCAGAATTTACATTCAATACCCTTGCTTCAGCGGTTCTCTACTGGCGAATTGGTCATCACGTTCATGACCTTGCGCAACGAACGCTCACTCGATAAATTAAAGTGATCCACTCTTACATTGAGTAGATCACTTTTTTAGTCTTAACTCACTCTTCCATGAGCACATTAATACTCACATGTTACATGTTACTTTGGGTACAGCACCATCTGCGTACATCGAAATAACGCAATCGTTTTTCCTGATTCACGGTGAGTCACTACCGCATCCCACACCTGCGTCGTCCGTCCGATATGTACCGCTGTCGCCACACAATCGACATTCCCCTCTCTTGCCGTACCGAGATGATTTGATTTCAACTCTATGGTGGTAAATCCAACCGCATCAGTAGGCAAACTCGCTACACACCCATAACCGCAAGAGGTATCCGCAAGGGTCACAATCGTCCCTGCATGTAGAAAACCATTCGGCGCCATCAGAAAGGACTTTACTTCCAATTCAGAACGAACTTCAGAAGCGCTCACCGAAATAATATGAATGCCTAAATGCCCTGGTAAACTTTCAGCACCACGTTCATTAAAACTCTCAGGAGATAACATAATCTATCCTTTTTCTTAAACAATTTTTAGAAACTTACATTGTTCGAAC
>CAYJUB010000228.1:0-326 GCA_964373145.1 uncultured Moraxellaceae bacterium | reverse complement strand
TCCAGTTCTGAAGAGAATGATTATGAATGCACCATTTAGTTTTTTAGGCACAAGCCAACACGCACTGCCAGTACTTCAATCAAATAATTTATTTGCACTTGGCAGAGAAATTCGCATTCTGCATGAAGGCGAAGAATACCGCCTACGTTTGACACGCAACAATCGCTTGATTCTCACTAAATAGAATCAAGCGACATCAAAGCGATTCAGTAAGAAATGATTTAAACAAATATTTAAATCAATATAGAGCCAAAGCAATACGCTATGGCAACACACGATAAAGATCCAAAGGACACTGCTTGCCGTCGCCGGTAGCGCAAAATTGA
>CAYJUB010000227.1:0-4660 GCA_964373145.1 uncultured Moraxellaceae bacterium | reverse complement strand
AAAGCAATCGCTTGAGCTGAAGTCTTGTTGTGAAACCATTTTTAAAAGAATGCCTGTAGTCTCTCCATTTAGCGCATATTCACTTCACAAGTCATGTCTTTGGTTTAACCCAATGAGCCGCTCAAAATATGAATACTGATCCAAAAAATCAATCAACAAATGATAAGCCAGATCTTGCTAAATCAATCAATAGCTCGATTAATAATCTGGGTGGGGCTTTGTCGCCCGTTGAAGCTGTCAAGTCACGTTCGGCTTTGGATCCCATTTTTTGGCTACTTGCTATTGTACTGTTGATCGGTGCCACCCTTGTCCCTCAGTATTTGCCTGCCTATTGGGCGCCTGCGGCAAGTGTGTGGGTGCGGGTTGGGGTGATTTCAGCTATGGTTGTTGTGGCGCTGATTTTGTTGTATATCACCTCTCAGGGTAAGGGCTTTGTGTCTTTGCTGAAAGATTCTCGTATCGAGCTGGGTCGTATTACGTGGCCAACCAAAAATGATACGCTGCATACCACGTGGATTGTTTTGGTCGTTGTGGTGATCATGGCGATTATTCTATGGTTGTTGGATATGTTTTTTGGCTGGGCAATCAAATCAATCATTGGATAAAATGATTTTTTGACTGCGTTGGGTCAGTTTCTTAACGTAAGTTTATTGAAGAATCAACGGATAAAAGCTATGAAGCGTTGGTATATCGTGCATGCCTATTCAGGCTATGAAAAGCAAGTGATGCGTTCACTCAAAGACCGTATTGCGCGTAGTGATTTGCTGGAAAGCTTTGGTGAAGTGCTGGTGCCGACCGAAGAAGTGGTCGAAATGAAGGACGGCAAAAAGCGTAAAAGCGAGCGTAAGTTCTTTCCTGGCTATGTACTAGTCGAAATGGAAATGACTGAAGCAACTTGGCATACCGTTAAAGAAACGCCAAAAGTTTTGGGTTTTATTGGCGGTACACCAGAAAAGCCGGCACCGATTACCCAAAAAGAAGCAGACAAGATTCTGAGTCGTATTCAGCAGCAGGGTGAAGCGGCGCCTAAGCCAAAAACCATGTTCGAGCCGGGCGAGGAGTTGTTGGTTATCGATGGTCCGTTTGTCGACTTTAAAGGTGTAATCGAAAAAGTTGACTACGATAAATCTAAAGTGACCCTGACGATTAATGTCTTTAATCGCCCAACTCAAGTAGAGCTTGAGTTCAAGCAAGTTGAAAAAACTGACTAAATCGACTTAAATATTTAGGTCTGCTTGTAGAGTTTTATCGTTTTTCGTGTATAATTCGCCACCCGTCTTTTTTGAAAAGATTGGTGGCTTTTTCGTTTTGAGGGCATTTTGTCGTAAAACGATTAAGTAAACGTTATTCGTGAAGAAAGTATTGTTGTGAGCCAAAAGGGGAGCCGTAAGGCGTTTGTACCCATACGAGGAGTTTTCAAATGGCGAAGAAGATCGACGGATATATCAAGCTGCAAGTGCCAGCTGGTAAAGCAAATCCATCACCACCTATCGGACCTGCATTGGGTCAACGTGGTGTAAACATCATGGCATTCTGTAAAGAATTCAATGCTGCGACACAAAAAATGGAAGTTGGCATGCCAATTCCAGTAACGATTACTGTTTATTCAGACAAGTCGTTCACGTTCATCATGGCGTCACCGCCTGCGACTTACTTCTTGAAAAAAACCATGAACCTCACCAGCGGTTCAGCGCGTCCTAATACTCAGAAAGTTGGTACGATTACTCGTGCTCAGTTAGAAGAAATCGCTAAAGCGAAAGAAGCGAATTTGACTGCTGCTGATTTGGATGCGGCTGTTCGTACGATTGCAGGTTCTGCACGTTCGATGGGTTTGAATGTGGAAGGAGTGGTCTAACATGGCAACATTAACAAAGCGTCAAAAAGCAATTGCTGAAAAAGTAGAAGCCAATAAAGTTTATGACTTGGATGCTGCTGTGGCAATTCTGAACAGCCTTCCAGCGGCTAAGTTCAAAGAGTCATTGGATGTTGCGATCAACCTTGGTGTTGATCCACGTAAATCTGACCAAATCGTCCGCGGTGCAACTGTATTGCCAGCGGGTACCGGTAAAACTGTACGTGTTGCAGTATTTGCTCAAGGCGCGGCTGCAGAAGCGGCTAAAGCTGAAGGCGCAGACATCGTTGGTATGGATGATCTGGCCGAGAGCATTCAAGCCGGTAACCTTGACTTTGACGTCGTGATTGCTGCACCAGACGCGATGCGTGTGGTTGGTAAACTCGGTACGATCCTGGGTCCACGTGGTTTGATGCCTAACCCGAAAGTCGGTACGGTTACGCCTGATGTTGGCACTGCAGTTAAGAATGCGAAGTCTGGTCAAGCGCGTTATCGCGTAGACAAAGGCGGTATCATTCATGCAGCTGTCGGTCAAGTTGGCTTTGAAGCTGCAGCGATTCGTCAAAACGTTGAAGCATTGGTTTCTGATCTTAAGCGTGCAAAACCAGCGACTTCTAAAGGGATCTACATCAAAAAAATCACTTTGTCATCGACCATGGGTCCTGGCTTGACGATTGATGTTGCTTCTGTTTCTGCATAATGATTTGTTTGAATCATTTGCTTTAAATGTATTTATGCTTAATGGCTGAGATCGGCGGTTAGGCAGTCAAAAAATCTTGCGGGCTCTTATTTGAAGTTGGTTTTGACTAACTTGGGTTGGAGTCTGTTGAGTGGGCTTTGAAGTGGTTAGATATGTTTTACATTCTGATCGGCGTCAAAGACCGTAGGCGAAAAGTGTGTTCTTGAGCATGTTTTTCTTAATGAGTCCTACGTAGACGCGGTGGTGTAAATCTTAGGGTTTAGACTTTCCGCGTGTAGATTGACCCTTGTTTATTTCGATTGAAAGATTGGTGTAGCTTGGGTTGGTATGCAAATCATGGTGATGAACATTGTGTTCATCTATACACGAAGGAGGTTACAGTGACTCTAAGACTAGAGGACAAAAAAGAGATCGTCGCCGCGGTAAGTGAAGCTGCGTCTGGTGCATTCTCTGCTGTGGTCGCCGATTATCGTGGCTTAACCGTAGGTCAGATGACTGTTCTACGTTCTAAAGCCCGTCAGCAAGGTGTATACCTGCGCGTTATTCGTAACACGCTGGCACGTCGTGCACTGGAAGGAACGCCATTCGCAGTATTGAATGACACTCTGACTGGTCCATCGATCATTGCTTTGTCAACGTCTGAAGACGACATGGGCGCTGCTGCTCGTTTGTTGAAAGACTTTGCAAAAGACAATGCCAAGCTGGTCATTAAATCGGCTGCATTTGACGGCAAGCTTTATGCTGCTGATCAAATCGACGTATTGGCAAATCTGCCGAATCTGCACACCGCTCTTACGATGCTGGCGTCGGTTCTGCAAGCCCCTGTTTCGAAGTTTGCTCGTTTACTTACAGCACTCAAAGACAAACAGGAAGAACAAGCTGCTTAATTGCAACTTGCCTCAACCACCTATACACATTTTGGAGTTTTACTCATGGCACTGTCAAAAGACGACATCCTGAACGCCGTTGCAGAATTGTCTGTTGTTGAATTAGTTGAACTAATCTCTGCATTCGAAGAAAAATTCAACGTTTCTGCTGCTGCTGTTGCAAGCGCAGGTCCTGCTGCTGCTGCTGCAGTTGTTGAAGAACAAACTGAATTCAACGTGATCCTGACCAGCTTTGGCGCAAACAAAGTTGCAGTGATTAAAATCGTTCGCGAAGTAACAGGCCTTGGCTTGAAAGAAGCGAAAGATCTCGTTGAAGGCGCACCGCAACCGCTGAAAGAAGGCGTGAGCAAAGATGACGCTGAAGCGCTTAAAAAGAAAGTCGAAGAAGCTGGTGCAACTGTCGAAATCAAATAAGACTGACCTGGTCATTTGTTTTCGAGTGGCCGCTTAGTTTTGTTGATGATTTTGATCGAAGCATAGGTAAAGTCTCTTTTTTAATTAAAAGACTTTATTTAGTTTCAACAAACGGTGGACAAACGCTTGCGTTTGTGCGCCGTTTTTTATTATACTACGCGGCTCTTGTTTTTGTGGTCATTTGCGTGTAGTACGCGGTGGTTGTGGCCTAAAAGTCGTGCAAGAGATCAATTTTCACAATGCAGCGCATCCATTGCTATGAATGGTCTGCTCTTTTAAGGATAGTTTTCAATGGGGTTTTTATTGATGAGGTGTCCATAGAGTAAGCGCGAAAAAGAATTTTTAAATCTGCATTGTTGTCGCTATTGTTTTAAAGAATCAAAAAAAGATTTTCAAAAATGTAGATTTAAACGTTCTTCCACGAACGAGTTTATGCATTCCAATTTTTAAGAGTTGGAGTGTTTTGCTCGTTTGTGGCTTTGTCGTTTTCGTTGTCATGATTCTAAGGCCGTTCTTTAGACGATTTTTTAGAGTCGACGTATGTGGTAAGTGAATGGAAGTCCTGTTGCAACTTGATTTAACAGCAGGTTTTCAATTTCATGTGGTTTCGCTGTTCTGCATGACCATGTACATGATTTTTTTAGACAATCATGTGTGGTTTTGTAGGTTGAGTTGTAGAGATTTTTTGATTTAAGTTTTGGATTCAATGCTTTTGTCTTTGTATTTTATAAAGCGAGCATTATCTTGCACCTACTTTTTTGAGGACTTCCAATGGCATACTCCTATACCGAAAAGAAACGGATTCGC
>CAYJUB010000226.1:0-4676 GCA_964373145.1 uncultured Moraxellaceae bacterium | reverse complement strand
TTTGCAAAGGGAGGTTGGGTGGGATTTGCTTTTGATCTTAGTAAATGATCCCTACTCAAAATGACATTAGACTATAAAATTGGATAATCAAACATGATTGCGACACTGGCCCTTGCTGCATTTGAGCGATTGCTCAATGACTGGATTGATCTCGATGCGGCGACGCGATTGGGCTTCGATCAATTGGCAGGCAGCGTCGATAATCCAACTGCCAAACTTTTGCGCGTTGTCATTGATACGCCCAGTTTATCGGTTGATGTCCTGTTTGATCATGGACGGATTCGTTTATCACCAACCGCACTTGGACAACCTGAAACACCAACCGCTTCGGTGTTTGAACAACGTCCGTATGACAAGAAACTTGCCCCCGTTCAAGCGACAACCACTTTACATGTTCCGCATTTGGTTGCATTGGCTAAATTGATTGGCGCAAAAGCTGGCAGCACAGGCAATTTACCGATTCAAGGTGATATGTCTTTGCTTCAAGCCTTACAAAAAATCATGGCGCAAGCCGAGCCTGATATTGCTGGCAAACTGGCACCACTCATTGGTGACATGCCAGCACAACAAATCGGTACTTTCCTTAAGCAAGGTCAAGATGCGATAAAACAAGCTAGCAAAACCTTTGTCGCCAATAGTGAAGAATGGGTCAAAGAAGACAGCGCGCTGTTTGCGACTCGTTGGCAGTCAGAACAATTTTCAGAAGACATGCTCGATGTGCAGTCTGATCTTGAACGCCTCCAAGCGCGTGTCGCTCGCTTACAAGCCGAGCAAACACAACAATGATCATGCTTTGTATTCACCCCATAAACCGACATTCCAGCAGTGAACAAATCGTCACCGCCAATCAAAAAATGAACCTATCAATGAGCTTAATCCAATCATGATTCCTCATCGCGCTCGTCTGCTTGAACTGTGGCGTATTGCCGCTCACTATCGTTTAGATACGCTGATTCCAGCCGATCAACTTCCAAGCAAAGCACGCCCCGCGATGACGGCCATTCGCCTCCATCCAGCCGCGTGGAATAACCACACCACAGATCCAGCTCGGCTCAAAAATGCCCTCCAAGAGATGGGCGTATTGTTTATTAAACTAGGGCAACTACTCTCCACGCGTCGCGACTTGATTCCACCAGATTTACTTGAACAACTGACGTTATTACAAGACCGCGTACCGCCATTTTCCTACGAAGAGGCGAAGGCACGCGTAGAAACCTCACTCGGTACGACCCTAGAAGCGCAATTTGCACGATTTGATGTGCAACCGCTTGCTGCGGCATCGATTGCTCAAGTGCATACTGCTGCGCTGCACGATGGCCGTGAAGTCATCGTCAAAATCGTTCGCCCTAATATTCGTCCGCAAATCATCCAAGACTTTGAAATTTTGGCGTGGATTGGACATTGGTTAGAAGTCCGCGTTGAAGCCGCGCGTGCATTGCATCTCAGCAAAGTCATCGAAGACTATCGCCAAGTCATTCTGAACGAACTGGATCTCACCCTCGAAGCTGCCAACACCATGCAAATGCGGCATAACTTTTTGGGCTCATCGATGATGTATGTGCCTGAAGTGTACAGCAGCACGACCGATATCATGATTGCAGAACGCATTGTCGGTGCACCCGTCTCTGATCTAGCGACCTTTGAACGCCTTGGCATGGATCGCGCCAAGCTCGCGGAAAAAGGCTTAACAATCTTCTTTACTCAAGTTTTCCGAGATAACTTCTTCCACGCCGACATGCATCCGGGCAACGTTTTTATCGAAACGCTGAACCCTGCTGAACCACGCTTTATTGCATTAGATTGCGCAATTATTGGTGAGTTATCTGACACGGATCGCTTAGTCATTGCCCGCATATTACTCTCTGTGATCCAAAGCAATTTCTCCCAACTGATTCAAATCGTCCATCAAGCAGGCTGGATTCCACAGGGCACTGACCAAAACGCCCTCACACGCGACATGCGCCGCGTGGTCAGCCCCATGATTTCCAAACCCATGGATCAATTGGACTTTGCAGGCATCCTCATGCAAGTGATGGATATTGCACGCCGTTATCACCTCGAAATTCCGCCGCAACTCATGCTTTTGCTGAAAACCTTAGTGCATGTTGAAGGCTTAGGCCGCGACCTGTATCCGCAATTGGATATATGGAAACTTGCTAAACCGATTCTGACCGAATGGGTCAGTGAGCGCATGAATCCGATGAAAGCGATTCGCGATTTTGGTCAACAACTGCCGGACCTATTAATGGGTGCAACTGATCTACCTGCCCTCATGGTCGACAGTCTGCACGGACTGCGTCAGCAAGGCGCTTGGCAGGACAAGCAGTGGCGCGAACTGCAACAACTAAGGATGGACATCATCCAGACTCGCCGTCGTGACTGGCTAGCAGGAAGTGGCTTTATTGGCCTGCTGGCGATCGCAACCCAATCACCATGGCCCGTTGCAAGCATGATGATCGTTCTGGCATTTATCATCGTCCTGTGGCGTGTTCTGATCTAATGCCTGAACTACCTGAAGTTGAAACCACCAAGACCAGCCTTTCGCCCCTGATCGGGCAAAAGGTCACCGCCGTCGTCGTTCATCAATCGAGCCTACGCTGGCCTGTTCCCAGTGACCTCGTTAAGTTACAGGGTCAGACCTTGCTACGCTTAGAACGTCGCGCTAAATATATTCTGGCGTATTTTGGACATGCAGATATTGAGCAACATATCGCGCTGTTACACCTCGGCATGTCTGGTAGCCTGACTTTAGTTGAGCCAGAACGTGATCTTCGCAAACATGATCACGTCCTAATTAGTTTTGAACATATTCAGCTGCGTTATCACGATCCGCGTCGTTTCGGCTCAATTCTTTGGCTCAACGACGATACCCAGTCTTTACTCAGCAAACTAGCCCCAGAACCGTTGACCGATGATTTCAATGCCGACTATCTGTGGCAGAAAATTCAAAACAAATCTGCGGCGATTAAAACCGTCATCATGGATAACCATATCGTCGTCGGTGTGGGCAATATTTACGCGACTGAAGCACTATTTCATACCCACATCCACCCTGCTCGTCCAGCCAAGAGTTTAACCATGCTGGAAGTGACGGCACTGACCGATGAAATCAAACGCATATTAGCCGCAGCCATTGCACTTGGTGGTTCGACACTTAAAGATTATGTGAATGGTTTAGGCGAAAATGGCTACTTCCAGCAAACGCTCGATGTATATGGCCGAGCGAATGAACCTTGCCATCGCTGTAAGACACTGATTGAAACCATCAAAATAGGACAAAGAGCGAGTGCCTTTTGTGCTAACTGTCAAAAATTGGATGATCAGATATGAATAAACGTTCGCCAATCATGCAAACACTTGCAAGACAGGTAGACTAGCGGTACAGTCAGAGTAATAATAAAGGGAGTATGTCATGGACACTTTGAATCAAGGAAAAAAAATGAAACGCACAATTAGCGCAATTGCTTTGGCTAGCATGATGAGTGTGTCAATGGCGGCATCTGCTGATATCGCTGACGATGGCTCGATGAGCCGCCCTTCCGTTTGGGCGATGGGCATTGATGCTGGACTAGTCCGTCCTGTTGGACTGGCTGCGACCGTCATTGGTGTAGGTTTATTTGTTGTCACCCTGCCATTTAGCGCATTAGGTGGTAATGTCGGTGAAAGTGCAGAAAGACTGGTTGTTGATCCTGCCAAAATGACTTTCCTGCGTTGCCTAGGCTGTACCGAAGGCCAAGATAATGCAAACCGTAGTGCGAATGCGACTGCTGAGTAATCACCAAGCATAAAAAATTGACATAAAAAAACGACCTATTAAGTCGTTTTTTTATGTCTCGCGCTTGACCAATTATGGACGACGGCGCAATTCATCACGGATTTCGCGCAACACAGCCACATCTTCAGGCGTCGCCGGCGCTGCTACTTCCTCAGCTTTCTTCATTTTATTCACCGCTTTCACCATCATGAAAACGACAATAGCCAATAACAAGAAATTAATCATAATGGTAATAAAGTTACCATAAGCCAGTACAGCGACATCCGCTTTCTTTAACGCATCCAAAGTTGCTAAACCTTGTGGGTTATCACCCAAAATAAAGAATAGCTTTGAGAAATCAACCTTACCGCCAAGAATGAAGGAAATGATCGGCATGATCATATCATTCACTAATGAATCAATAATTTTACCGAATGCAGCACCGATGATCACACCGACAGCGAGATCAATCATATTGCCCTTAACGGCAAAGGTTTTAAATTCTTGTACGATACTCATGTGTATGACTCCATAATTTGTCAATAGAACAAAAATTCAATTTTCATCTTTAGGTTGATGTTTTTTCAGCCTATTTAAAACTATATACACTGTTTTTAAATAACTTTCGAGCATCTTAATGCGCGCATTAACAAAATTACGTTAATCAAGCAAGCGCGCACATCTCGAAATGCATACCCATCACTACAAATAAAAGCCGTCAATTTCAATTGACGGCTTTTATTGAATCAAGCGAAAAATTAACGGCTGTTACGCTTACGTTCGCTCTCAGTCAAGAAACGCTTACGCAGACGAATTGACTTCGGTGTGACTTCAACCAACTCATCATCTTCAATAAATTCAAGCGCTTGCTCAAGGGTGTGACGAATCGGCGGAACCAAAGCAATCGCTTCATCAGTACCAC
>CAYJUB010000225.1:0-4682 GCA_964373145.1 uncultured Moraxellaceae bacterium | reverse complement strand
CGGCCAAGACCCAGTATTGAGTTTGAAATCTGGGAAACAAACTGGCGTTATTGGCCGTTGTTTGAGCCGCATCACTATCTAAAAGTGCCGCACATGATCGCCGCTACTTGTTATGTGGCTACGGTTAATGGCCAGCCTATCGCTCACCTCGGCGTATCCACCCGTCAAGGCATGCGAGAAGCACGTGCGTGTCGGTTAGTCATCATGCCCGAATGGCAAGGCGCTGGGGTTGGAATGAAGTTTCTAAATGCGGTTTGTGAGATGTGGCGGCTTGGTCAAAACCGATACAGCAAGCCAATGCCAACGCTGTTTCATACCTCGCATCCAGCGTTGGCTGGCGTACTTCGTCGCGATTTGAAGTGGACTCAGGTCAGCGGCGCGCTATATTCCGCTGGGTCGAAACGGATCAAGAACGCTGAAGGTAAAGAAACTGGCCATTACGGCGGTCATTTTAGAGCGGTGCAAGGCTTTAGATATCTAGGAGCTGGCCATGATTAAGAACGTCATGATCGTTGGCCAGAAATGGCTGGCCGCTGAACTCCTTAAAACGTGCTTGGATCGCCAACTCAATATTACCTGTGTTGCAGCGCCTGACTCTACCGATAGGCTCGCGGTATCGGCTGCTGCACACGGTTTACCGTTTGTTGTGGTCAAAAGCCGCTTACGTGTGGAAGACGTTCCAGCCGACACTGATATTATTTTGTGCGCTCACGCTCACTGCTATATCACGGCTGAAGCGAGGAATATTTCAAAGCACGGCGCTTTGGGTTATCACCCAAGCTTACTCCCTCGACATAGAGGTCGCGACGCGATCCACTGGGCTATTCACATGCGCGAACCAATGACTGGGGGGACGGTTTACTGGATGGATGACGGCGCTGACACCGGAGCGATAGCTGCTCAAGATTGGTGCTGGATTAGCCCGTCAGACACACCAGCAACTCTCTGGCGTGACAAACTAGCTCCAATGGGTTTGAAGCTTCTAGTACAGGTCCTAGATGATTTATTGAAAGGAGATTTACAGAAAGCGGAACAGGACGGCCAGTACGCGACATGGGAACCAGCGGTGAAAGTTAAACCTTTGTCCGAGTCTGGTTAGATTTTGGCGGCATTTGTTAGAATACGCTCATTAGGCCACGCTTAGTGGGCGTTTACTGCAAAATGAGATGTAAAAACATACTGCAAAATGAGATGCTAAATACTGCAAAATAAACCGAAAACTTACACATTCATAAGACTGAAATGACTAAATAAGATTACTCAAAGATAAGCAAAGATCGACGCAGAGAATTTTAAGAGATGGTGCGCCTGGCGGGATTCGAACCCACGACCCCTGCCTTCGGAGGGCAGTACTCTATCCAGCTGAGCTACAGGCGCATGTTGATGCGGCGCTCATCATAGGCAAAAAGCCCAATAAGGTAAAGCACGGATTCGTGTTTGATTGCGTGATTATTCATGACATCAAATTCGCCTGATCAAACTTCGCACTAAACTGTTTGCTCATCGCTTAGATTATTGAATCTGACTAAACAGTCAAAACATCAACCAACACCAATGTTTGATATTTATTGAACGCGTTATTCAGTATAATCTGATGACAAAACTGACTTTAAAATCCTCTTACTAAACAAATCGTCAGTCACATGACTCATTGGATTTATCCATCTCTACTGGCTACTCCACAGAGATCATTTTACGTAATCACGAGATATCCTCATGACGGAAGCACTGGTTCTACGCAATTTGACCAAGACTTATGACAGCGGACTGCAAGCGTTGAAAGGCATTGACCTGACCGTTGCACAAGGTGACTTCTACGCCCTGCTCGGCCCAAACGGCGCAGGCAAATCAACAACCATTAGCATCATCAGTTCTCTGACTTTGAAAACCAGCGGCAGTGTCAGTATCTTTGGCTACGACTTAGATACTGAATCATCAAAAGCCAAGCAATGCATCGGCGTCGTTCCGCAAGAATTTAACTTCGGTATGTTTGAAAAAGTTTTCGACATTCTGGTGACTCAAGCAGGTTACTACGGTATTCCACGCGAAATCGCGATGGAGCGTGCTGAAAAGTATCTGGTTAAACTGGGTTTATGGGAAAAACGTGACTCTCAAGCGCGTCTACTCTCTGGAGGCATGAAACGCCGTTTGATGATTGCCCGTGCGATGGTACATGAGCCGCGCATGTTGATTTTGGATGAGCCAACGGCAGGTGTGGATATTGAGTTGCGCCGCTCGATGTGGGATTTTTTAACCGAACTGAACGCGCAAGGCACGTCAATTATTTTGACCACGCATTACCTTGAAGAAGCCGAAGTGCTGTGTAAGCGCATCGCGATTATCGACAAAGGCGAGATCAAAGAAGACACCGACATGAAGAGTTTGCTGGCGTCATTGAACGTCGAGACTTTCGTACTCGATTTGCGTGAGCCGCTCGCGGAACTACCCAAATTAGATTTGCCGGGCATTACGCTCAAACAAGTCGATCCGCAAACCCTTGAACTATCCGTACAAAAAGATCACTCATTGAATGATGCGTTCGGCATGCTCAGTCAACACGGCATTTTGATTTCCAGTATGCGCAACAAGTCCAACCGACTCGAAGAGTTATTTGTGGGCTTAGTCGAAAAGAACTTAAAAGGATAAATCATGAACCGCTCACAGCTTTGGGTTGCGTTTTCGACCATTGTGATTAAAGAAATTCGACGTTTTATGCGCATCTGGCAGCAAACTTTATTACCGCCAGCCATTACCATGACGCTGTATTTTGTGATTTTCGGCAATCTCGTGGGGAGTCAAGTCGGCGCAGTCCATGGCGTGACTTATATGCAATATATCGTCCCGGGCCTCGTGATGATGGCGATTATTACCAATAGCTACTCCAACGTCGTTTCCAGCTTTTTCGGCGTCAAGTTTCAACGGTCGATTGAAGAACTGCTTGTCAGCCCCGTGCCACACCATGTGGTGCTGCTCGGCTTCGTCATGGGCGGTGTCGTTCGTGGTTTACTGGTTGCCGTGATCGTGACTATTTTGTCGTTATTTTTCACCCATCTTGCCGTGCATCATATTGGCATCGTGATCTTCACTGCATTTGTCACGGCCGTACTCTTCTCTTTGGGTGGCTTTATCAATGCCGTTTATGCGCGTACTTTCGATGATGTGAGTATCGTCCCGACATTTGTTTTAACACCACTCACTTATCTGGGTGGCGTGTTTTATTCGATGGATCAGTTGTCTCCTTTCTGGCAAACACTCTCGCTGTTGAATCCAATCGTTTATATGGTCAATGCCTTCCGTTATGGCATCCTTGGCATCAGTGATGTCAATATTTGGGCGTCCATGGGCATCATCAGCCTGTTCTGTGTTGCGCTGTATTTCTATGCCTATCGCCTCCTCCATCGCGGTACAGGAATGCGCGCATGAGTGTGCATGATTCAGCGCTGGGCCAAGTCACCGATTATCCAAGGCAATACGACGCATCCATACTATTCCCGATTGCTCGCGCTGAAGGGCGCGCAGCTTTAGGTGAGTCAGCTCCAGCAGCGATTAGCCAAGGGGTCGATGTTTGGCATGTGTTTGAATTGTCGTGGTTCGATGAGTCAGGCAAACCAAAAGTGGCGATTGGTCGCATCACCGTTCCAGCACACTCACCGAATCTGATTGAGTCAAAATCACTTAAGCTCTACTTTAATAGTCTAAATTTCAAACACTTTGCAAAAAATGAAGATTTGATTGAACTCGTCATTCAAGACTTGTCAAAAGTTGCGGGGAGCCATGTTCAATTTGAATTATTGAATGTCGATGATCTCGCGACACATTTACCACAAGGTATTTGTATAGATGATTTGCACATGACCGTTTCACCCGCCCCGAGTGAACCTGATGCCACTCTATTAACCTCCGATACTTCAAATGAAATTGTAGAAGAAACGCTTTACTCCAACCTACTGCGCAGTAACTGTCCTGTGACGGGACAACCAGATTGGGGCACGATCTTCATTCGATATCGCGGTACCAAGCTTAGCCGTGCAAGCGTACTGACCTATCTCATCTCCTATCGCCAACACAGTGGCTTTCATGAGCAATGCGTCGAGCAAATCTTTGCCGATATTTGGCAAATGCTCAAACCTGAATCGCTCGCGGTTCACGCCCAATATACCCGTCGTGGCGGTTTAGATATCAACCCTTGCCGAAGCTCTGATCCAGCTTGGTTACCACAAGTCAAGCGACTGGCTCGGCAATAATTGCAAAAAGGCGCAAGAAAAATGAATAAAGCTTCGCAATTGACATAAAGCCCCATTGTTGATCGCGCCTCCATGCTGTATAAACGTGCACTAAGCTTTTCAAAAAAACGCCCACTCCCCATAAATCGACATGAGAAAAGGAACATTTCATGACCGCTTACTTTGGCTTTCCAGTCAGTGAACCGTTGAAAAAAAATATTGAAATTGCACTGAGCCAATCATCTGGCGGCCCGCTTTATATCATCCGCGACAAAGTATCGCTGGCTGTTACTGATGAAATCGTAGATGCAGCGATGTCACAATTAGCCAATCAACTCCCGCCAAGCGATAAGAAAGATACTATAGAAAAGCTATCTAATTTTATCCGTAGCACCATGCAAACCTTAGGGGCTGTTGAGGTTTTGTTATTAAGATATTGAAAAATAGAAGCAAACTCGC
>CAYJUB010000224.1:0-4683 GCA_964373145.1 uncultured Moraxellaceae bacterium | reverse complement strand
TTGCAAGCCAAAACCCAAAAAAGACAGTCCAACTTGGGGATCAAAAAAATTATCCAACGGCTTTGGTTTGGAATAATAATGAATCAAATCTAAATCTTCGCCGCAGGCATGAAAAATGTTTTGTCGAGCATTAAACACGAGTAACCACAAATCGCTCAAATCAAGCGTTTGCCCATCCAACACATAAATGTTTTCATTAACATTGATTTGTAATAAACCTAAATACGGCCAAAGCGTATTGGTTTTAATAAACTCAGTATCGAGCGCATAACTATCTGTATGCGCCATTTCTGCATACAGTGCACCGAGCTGATGCTGTTCTGTTAAATACTCAAACATAAATCTATTCGTCCATGATTTCTATAATGTGCAACGTGCTTAGATCCTCAAATCCAACCCACCTTGGTCGACTTTTGATATCCTTATTCAGCAACGTTAGCGAACTGTCAGGCGATATTGTAACGCCTGACTCAAGGTGTGACTGTCCACATATTCAAGTTCTCCGCCTTGCGGAACACCTTGAGCAATGCGGGTGATTTTTAACGGCGACGTCCGATCACTTTGTTGGCTAACATCCTGCCAAGCCGCTTGCAAATAATGTGCCGTCGCCTGACCTTCAACAGTCGCATTGGTCGCAAGAATTAACTCTTCAATGGGTTCAACCTTCAACCGTGACATCAATAAAGGAATCCCAATTTCTTCTGGTCCAATGCCATCAAGCGGTGATAGATGTCCACCTAAGACAAAGTATTTACCACGGAAACTACCACTTTGTTCAATCGCGGCCACATCCGCTGGAGACTCAACCACACAGAGCAACGTCTGATCACGCGAATTCGATGAACAAATATCACAGACCTCTGATTCAGCTAGTGACCGACACACAGTGCAATGCTGAATGTGTAACACCGCATCATTCAATGCATGAGCCAAAGCTTGAGCACCAGTACGATGACGTGCTAACAATTGCAATGCAATACGCTGCGCAGACTTCGGCCCGACTCCGGGCAAAATTCTTAATCGCTGAACCAGCTCATCAAACTTTGGGCTAAACATGCGTAAGTGATCTGCTTTTTAATGATTGGAACTTAACCAAACATACCGCCTAAGCCTGGTGGTAAGCCAGTACCCGCAGTCGTTGCATTGAGCTTCGCATCAGAAATCGCTTCCGCTTGACGAACGGCATCATTGATCGCTGCAGCAATCAAATCTTCGATCATATCGGCGTCATCTTTCAACAATTCTGGATCAATTTGGATACGCTTCACGACAAAACGTGCAGTCATCGTCACTTTCACTAAGCCGCCGCCCGCTTCTGCATGAACTTCAGTTTGCGCTAATTCTTCTTTGGTTTTTTTAACCTTCGCTTCCATGTCTTTTTGCATTTTCTGTGCTTGTTGCATCAGCATATTGATGTTCATTCAATTCTCCATGAAGACTGTTGTACCGCAAAAATCGACCATTAATTTGGAGGTGATTATATCCGGTCTTGCCTGCATTCCCATCATAAAAAAATGAATAAAAACGCTACCGATCCTAAAAAAAAAGCCACTTTGTCTAACCAACAAGTGGCTTCCTTACATTTCAATACAATAACGATCAAACAATAAGCGAATCCAAGCCTCGTGCTAAATCGGCTTTGATATCTTCGAAATCTTCGAGACCAACAGCAATTCGAATTAAACCCTCAGTAATGCCCGCAGCAGTTTTCGCTTCCGCAGTTAAACGTCCATGCGTGGTTGTTGCTGGATGCGTAATGGTGGTTTTGGTATCACCCAAATTCCCTGTAATTGAGAGCATTTTAGTCGCATCAATCACTTGCCAAGCCGCCGTGCGAGCATTGTCCTGACCTTCGATTGCTTTCACTTCAAAAGACACAATCCCACCAAAGCCACGTTGTTGGCGCTTTGCCAATTCATGACCAATATGGCTTGGCAATCCGCTGTAATACACTTGTTTAACAGCTGGATGTGACTGCAACCACTCTGCAAGTTTCAACGCACTGGCTGAATGCGCATCCATCCGCAGGCGCAGCGTTTCCATGCCTTTCAAGAAAATCCATGCATTAAATGGACTCATTGACGGCCCAAGCGTGCGCGTCACAAGGAAAATTTCTTCCAGTAACTTCGCGTTGCCAACAACCGCGCCGCCCAGTGCACGACCCTGCCCGTCTAAATATTTAGTCGCCGAGTGAATAATTAAATCCGCACCAAACTTTAATGGCTGCTGTAAGGCTGGCGTACAAAAGCAATTGTCGACCACAAATAAAATATCGTGCTTGTGCGCAAGCGTAGACAATGCTTGAAGATCAGCGACTTGAGATAACGGGTTGCTTGGCGTTTCGCAGAAAAACAGCTTGGTTTTGCCTGCTTGAATCGCCGCTTCCCATTCATCCAAATTGGTCAAATCAACAAACGTTGTCGATACACCAAATTTGCGCATGTATTTATCAAACAAACCCACGGTCGTACCGAACACAGCGCGTGAACACACCACATGATCGCCAGCCGACAAGAATGCCATTGCCGTTGATAAAATTGCAGCCATGCCTGAAGCAGTTGCTACACAACGTTCACCACCTTCAAGAGCAGCCAGTCGTTGTTCAAACGCACGCACGGTTGGATTGGTGAAGCGCGAGTAAATATTCCCTTCGGTTTCGCCGCTGAATACTTTTTCCGCCTCGGAAGCGCTGCCATAAGTGAAAGAAGATGTTAAAAAAAGCGGCTCACTATGCTCACCTTCATGCGTCGGCGAATGCCCAGTGCGAATTGCAATGGTATCGAATGACAACTCTGACTCTGCTGCGTGTGGTAAATCTTTCATTGAACTGCTCATGCTCACAAATTTATTAGTTAACAATGCAAAAGTTGCACATTAAATGAAGGTCTTAGATTATAGCGAAAATTGATTGAACCATTGTGAAAGCCCCGCGTAAACACGTCAAGAATAATCTCAAATGCTTTTACCGAAGCACAGCTGATTGACATTAATGGCATCACTTTAAAAAATTCGACCACGTCACACAGCACTTTTTATTGTTAAACTTGTGCTATTCATTTTTTATAAAGTTTCACTGCTGATCAAAATACTTGAAGCACAGACAGTTGAAATTACTCTTTAGATAAAAACTCGGAGTTGCAGTGGATGTCATCTATGATCAAACAACACTCATTAGTAAAACTTACTCGACCCAGTAAGTTAATCAACCTACGTGATCGGCTATTTAATAGTGAAAGTCTGATCCAAGCAGGTAAAACGCCATTTATTGTCCTCTCAGATGACGTGCAAAAACATGGCTTGGTCAAACTACGCCATTACCCTGCATTAGAAGGGTATCCGACGATTCATCGGGTTCCAGTTGTCATTGTTGCACCACTCGCAATTAATATGTTGATCTATGATCTATTTGAAAAACGCTCACTGGTGCGCTTTTTATTAGAACAAGGTTTCTCTGTTTACATGTTGGATTGGGGCACACCAACCCGCGAACATGCACGCTATAACTTTGAAGAATATGTGCTGAACTTCATGCCGAAGCTGCTTGAACAGGTCAGACAACACAGCGGACAACAACAACTCTCACTGCATAGTTGGAGCATGTCTGGTGTCTTCGCCATACTCTATGCAGCGGCAACCAAAGACCCAAATATCAAAAATCTGATTGTATTAGGGACGCCCGTCGACTCCTATCGTTCTGGGGTTAATGGCGAATTCTTTCGCCGTGCGGGCAAAGCCATGAACTGGGTCGAACAACGTACAGGCTTTCATCCACGCTCTTTACCCGCAGGTTTATTGCACTCCAATGGCTGGAGCAACGCGCTCGGCTTTAAATTACTCGACGTAAAAGGCACGCTAAAAGGTCATCTCTCCATGTTGCGTCAACTCGACAATCGTGAGGCTGTCGAAAGTCATGCAACTCATGGCGCATTCCTCGATCACATGGTCGATTATCCGGGTGGCATTAATCGTGACATGATGATTAAAATTTGGATGGACAATAGTCTTTCCAAAGGGGAATTTAAAATTTGCGGTAAGCAGGTTTATTTAAAAGACATCCATGCTGCTTTACTCGCTGGTGGTGGTCGTTCTGATACGATGGTCACCGTCGATGCGGTACGTCCGCTGGTTGATCTTGTGGGCAGCACCGATACGACATTTACGACATTGCCAGGCGGCCATGTCAGCATGATTGCCAGCGAAGCCGCATCCAAAGAGTTCTGGCCTGTACTTGCCGAATGGTTAGCAAAACGCTCAAATTGATGACTTGATCATCCCGTACGGGCGACCTGTGGTCGCCCTAAAAAAATAAGGATTTACTTTGACCTTACACTGCGCCATCTATTGCACCGTCATCGACAATTTCGGCGATGTCGGTGTGTGTTGGCGTTTGGCAAGGCAACTGGCAAATGAGCATGATGTTCATGTGACGCTTTGGATTGATGATCTCGTGAGCTTCTCAAAGTTAGCGCCAAGTCTAAATCCAAATATTGCCGAACAACCATTAGAAAAAATCACCGTTTGCCTGTGGCATAAAGATAATCGCGACACGCTGAGTCTAACCCATCAAAAGCCACTTGATATCATCATCGAAGGCTTTGGCTGTCGCCTACCCGATTTTGTCCTTGATAAAATGGCGCAACAATCTAAAGCGGGTACACCGCAACTTTGGATCAATCTTGAATA
>CAYJUB010000223.1:0-4700 GCA_964373145.1 uncultured Moraxellaceae bacterium | reverse complement strand
GGTGCGTTTGGTGGTAAACGTGAAATTATGAATTGCATCGCGCCGCTGGGTGGCGTGTATCAAGCAGGTACATTGTCAGGTAATCCACTTGCGATGCGTGCTGGGATTGCGATGCTGAAACTGATTTCTGCTGATGGTTTCTATGCGCAACTCTCGACTAAACTTTCGTTGTTATTGAATGGTTTAAAAGCGATTGCTGATGACATTGGTATTCCACTGCAAGTTCAGCAAGCTGGTGGAATGTTTGGGATTTATTTTACTGATTCCAAAGACTTGTCGAGCTATGAAGCAATGACCAACTGTGATGTTGCAGCATTCCGTGAGTTCTTCCATGGCATGTTAAAACGTGGTGTTTATCTTGCACCATCTGCGTTTGAGGCTGGTTTTATTTCGAGTAGCCATACTCAGGCGGATTTAGAGGAGACATTGGCGGCGGCACAAGAAACGCTGACTGAAATGAAGGCGGGAATTAAACAGTTTGTAGAGGTTTGATGATATGAGCTATGAACTTGAAATCATTGACCTCATCATCGGCGAAGGTAAAACTTGCGTCAAAGGCGCACTCATTAACACGCAATATAAAGGCACGTTAGAAGACGGTACAGTATTCGATTCATCCTATGACCGAGGTCAACCATTTCAATGCGTCATTGGTTCACGCCGAGTCATTCAAGGCTGGGATCTGGGTTTGATGGGGATGAAAGTAGGCGGAAAACGCAAACTACTTGTGCCGTCACATCTCGCTTATGGGGAACGCCATATTGCCAAAATTCCGCCCAATTCAAATTTGATTTTTGAAATTGAGTTATTGGAAGTATTGACACGGAATGATTGAATTATGAATATGATCAAACCGTGTCAATAAAAAACAAAAATTCTAGTGAAAGTTTTTCTGCAGTCTTTGTATTATCAGTATATTTAGGCTTGAAGGTGTTGAAATGAGTTATGTTTCGCATGGTTTTTTAACTGAATCTCTTGGAGAAATTCGACACGCCGTTCATAACCGTTATAAGAAACATCGAAAGGCACTTATACAGCTCAACGAACAGTGTGTGGCTGCGCAATACGAATTACAGATAAATACAGCGCAACATTTACTAGGCGCCGCATTCTTTGTGCGTACCATCGCGTCATCTCAAGCAGCCGTTATTCTTCTAGAAGCGGGTATGATTTCCCAAGCTAAAGCTGTTTTGCGTTCGGCACTTGAATCACTTTTTTCTTTGGCTGCACTTGAAGCGAGACCAGAGTTAGCTATTCCTCTTGCTCAGAGCCAAGAAGCAAACAAACGATCGCTAGCAGACAAAATGCTTCAATGGCAAAGTAAGGAGATGAAGGCTTCTCGTGAAGCCCAAATTAGTGAAGAAGAGTTGCTAGAACTAAAGTCAAATAAAGCTCGCGGGTTCAGTACTTGGCAGCTCGCTGAATATGCAGGAATGACAGACTGGTATCGTAGTCTTTATACGCTATTAAGTTTTCCAGCGCATGCGACTGTTTCAGACCTTATCGCTCACCTCGTTACCGACATAGACGGCAACATTATTGAGCTAAAAAGTGAACCTGAGGTGGAAGGACAAGAATCTACTTGGGGATATATTATTGAAATCCAGCTCCGAGCGGCGAAGTCTGTGGTGAACATGTTTGGTGTAAGTAGCATTAATATCGAAGTTCATGAAAATGCGCTTCGTGATCTTTTTTAACGCATAGGTACAAGTCTTACCAAAAAAAACCTACGCCTGTTTCTTAATCTCCGCCTGTATCAACTCCAAATTGCGCTTCGCACGAATGGTATCTTCGTCTTCAATCCCTTTTGCCTCAACGTTTGCTGCAAGTATTAGCTTACTAATTGCTTCAGCTTTGCTGAGCTTATTTTGCTTGAAATAAACGAGGCTCAAGTGGCTCAATCCAGTCAGAAACTCAGGATCATTTGATGACATGATTTGCTTACGAAGCTTGCCCGCAGCAACCAACTCTAACTCCGCATCACTCAGGCGATTCTGATTTGCGTAAATAATCCCAAGACCATTACGACAGGATGCCATCTGAAGCTGATTTCGTAACAGTGAAGCTGCACGCAATTTTTTCACAGTGGCTTGATATTGATGCTGATTTTCGAGGTTATTTTTTTCGTCTTCAATGCTCAGTTCTTCTGCACTTGTAGCTAATAAGCCCATCGACTGTTCATCAGATTCAGGAGCTGTGTTGAGGATAAGTTCGTCGTCTTCAAGAATTTTGATCGCTCGGTGGAACAATTTTTCGGCACGCTCATAATTGAGCATGGCACTCTCATTGGTCGCACTATTAATCATAATATTGACTTTTAGTTCTGTACTTTCAGCAGGAAAGTGATCGAGTAGAGTCGTTGCTTCTGTAAAAAATGTATGCGCTTGCTCAGCTTGACCTTTACCCATATAGAGCATCGCCAAAATGTTCAAAGCACTTGCATAATTTTCATAATATTGACCTGATTTTTTAACCACTATCGCGTTCTTTGGCGGTGTATTCGTTGACAGAATATCGATAATATTGCGGTATAACTTCTTCGCATCTTGGACTTCGCCAAGGCTTGCATAAACTTGGGCTAAGCCATTGATGGAACGACAGAGATTGTTCTGCGCTTGCTCTGGTGAGTCGTTTTGTTCCATGAGCTGTTCTTGAATGGCAATAGCACCCTTATACATGCTGATTGCTTGAGGATTGTTGCCACTACGCCGATAAAACTCCCCTAAGTTATATCGTATGAGCGCTGCATGACCATGCTCAGCCCCTAACTGACTTTCGCATA
The DNA here is from genome assembly GCA_964373145.1 of uncultured Moraxellaceae bacterium. Taxonomy (GTDB): domain Bacteria; phylum Pseudomonadota; class Gammaproteobacteria; order Pseudomonadales; family Moraxellaceae; genus Aquirhabdus. The sequence continues at coordinate 1,918 of CAYJUB010000223.1, read as the reverse complement.
ATGCCAATGTTGCCGTTGCTTCTTTGATTGCGCCCACCAAATCACCGCGCTCAGCAGTTGAAAGATATTGGGTATTTAAATCATGAAATTTTTGAATTTCGACAAATTTTACGGAAGGAGCAGTATTGGTATTTTTCTCAGATTTATTCTCAGTAACGATTTGGATGATGGAATGATCAGCTGCTGCATCAACATAACCTGGGATGAGTAACGCATCAAATAGCCACCAAGCGACATAAATCATGAGGAGAGGCATATTAAAACGACTCAGCAAAACAGCAGCGCCAAGCAAGATCATCATAGAGGCTGTTTTAGTTTGCCCGAGATAAAAACGATGTGCGCCAATCGCGCCTAAAAAAAACCATAAAACATAAGCGATTTTTATATCTTTATAGTGATGCATATCCATTGCTCCACACGGAGGCGGGTTTTGCCCACGTATTCTTTGTGAATGTTTTATTTTCCTAGATTTGGGTAATTTAGCACAAAATTTTAACAATTGTAAAAGATTGCGTCAGACCATGCTCACGCAATCTTTTTAATATTTTTTATTATAAAATAAATACTTAAATTAATAAGCACCCATGAAATCACGTTTGCCGACTTCTATGCCGTTGTGACGTAAGATTGCATAAGCAGTCGTCACATGAAAGAAAAACTGCGGTAAACCATAATTGAGCAAGTAAGTTTCACCCGTCAACTTTTTCTCTTTGGGCGTGCCTGGACGTAAAACGATTTCTAAAGTTTCTTTGCCATCAATTTGAGCAGTGGTAAAACCGTCAAGTACAGCTAAAGTGTTTTTAATGCGCGTTTGTAACTCTGCAAAGCTTTGCTCACTGTCATCATAAGCAGGCACTTCAATACCAGCCAAGCGAGAAGGGACACTTTTTGCAAAATCTGCCGCGATTTGAACCTGACGAATCAACGGAAACATGTCAGGGAATAAACGTGATTGCAGCAATACATTCGGATCTATTTTCTTATCAGTAGCATGGGCTTCGGCTTTGTTGAGTACATCACTTAAAGCAGAAAGCATTTGTTTAAAAACTGGAATTGAAGCTGTGTAAAGCGTAGTCATAAAACACCTTTGGCAAATAAAAAATGATACATATTAATAAAATAAAACGGGTTAATGAACCAATTGATTGCTATCTTCTTCATAAGCCTGTGTAGGATTTTGTGCTGGCTGCACATCAAGTTCGTTTTGGTGAATAATCGGAATTTCTGTAATTGCAGCAATACGTGCCGATACCAGCGCCTCACCGATACTTAAACCTTTTAAGTTACTCGGTAAATCAGCAGCACGTACATTTCTCACAGCAACGATTGCAGCACGCAAATAATCTGCCTGCGGATAATCTCGCGTTTCCAATCCTAATCTTCCACGCGCATCGCACATACATGCTTGAATGTACTCCTCAACACGCTCAGGTTTACGCAGCACATCAATGCGTTGTAACAATCGCCAAACGGTTCCTGGACGTAAATCGAGCACGCGATGACACATCAGATGCTCACGGCAAACAATTTCTGCAAGATCACGAAAACTACTCGGCACTTTGAATCGATTACAGACTTCACGAACAGGAAATAATCCACGTTCTTCATGCTGCACATGACGCGGCCATTCATCTGAAGGCGTTAATGCTTTGCCCAAATCATGCAATAACGTCGCAAAACGGACTTGGGTTGAGTAGCCATATTCACATGCGCGTTGTAATGCCATCAGGGTATGCACCCCCGTATCAATCTCTGGATGATGCTGTGGACGTTGCGGAACGCCAAATAATGCTTCAAGTTCAGGCAGTAAGACTTTCAATGCGCCGCATTCACGCAGTACTTGAAAATAAACTTCCGCGTGATCTTCGCCGAGCGCGCGTTCTGTTTCTTTCCAAACGCGTTCAGGTGTGAGATGCAG
>CAYJUB010000222.1:2167-4708 GCA_964373145.1 uncultured Moraxellaceae bacterium | reverse complement strand
AGCCCATTGAGTTCACTTCTGGAACAACAATGTTAATGCCTGCATGACCCGCTTGCGCTTGGTCTTGAGTTGCAAACTGATCTGCAAAATAGACGCCCAAGTTTTGGACAATTTGCGCAGCTGCTTCTAATAGCGCAGGCTCTTGCAACGTTGTACCAGTCACGATTAAAGGCTTCTTCGCAGCTTTCAATGAAGCTGCAATGCTCTGTGCAAATTCAACTGCTTCAGCAGCCAAACCTGTTACTGGTTGTCCTGCAATGCTTGACGCAACCGCAAAACCTAAACGCGCGATGTCATTTGGTGTGGCGATACAACCGCCTTCAGCCAACTCATCCAGTTTGGTTTCAGTTACAGACAAAATGTAAATCGGGCTTTGTTCACGTTGACCTATACGGTTAACAGGCTCTGCCAACCACTCTTGAGTCTTGAGTTTCGCTGCCATGTCTTCTGCACGTGTTTTTGCAGCTTGACGAACTGCCAACGCAACGCGTGCAGCAGTTTGAGTAATGTCTTCACCCAAGATCAATACCGCATCCGCATCTTCAACTTCACGCAGATTCGGATTGTAAACGCCTTCGGTTTGCAGAATTTCAGCCGCTTTTTCAAGCAGTGCTTGTTCAGCACGTGATACGCCTGACGAGAAGTTTGCAGTGCCGACTAATTCACGCAAAGCAAAGTTGGTTTCAACTGATGCGCGTGGTGAACCGATACCGACAACTTTTTTACCTTTTAATGTCGCAATCACGTTATCCAATGCCGCATCGACAGAAATCGCAGCTTGCTTGCCTGCTTCTAACTGTAATGGCTGACGTGGACGGTCTGTGCGATTGACATAACCATAGCCAAAACGACCGCGGTCACAAAGGAAGTATTGATTGACTGAACCATTGAAACGATTTTCGATACGACGAATTTCGCCATAACGTTCGCCCGGTGAAGTATTACAGCCGCTAGAACATTGTTGGCAAACGCTTGGGGCGTATTGCATGTCCCATTTACGGTTATAACGTTCGCTGTGAGTTTTATCCGTGAATACGCCTGTTGGGCAGACTTCAACCAAGTTACCCGAGAATTCGCTTTCTAAAACACCTTCAGTCGCACGACCGAAATAAACGTTCGATGCTGAACCAAACACGCCGAGATCTTTGCCGCCAGCGTAATCATTGTAAAAACGCACACAACGGTAGCAAGAAATACAACGGTTCATTTCATGTGAAACGAATGGACCAAGGTATTGATTTTGATGAGTACGTTTCGTGAAACGATAACGACGACGATCATGACCTGTCATCACAGTCATATCTTGGAGATGGCAATGACCGCCCTCCTCACAGACTGGACAATCGTGTGGATGATTGGTCATTAACCATTCAACCACACTGGCACGGAACGCAACCGCTTCCGCATCATCAATCGAAATATACATATTGTCGGTGTTCGGTGTCATACATGACATCACCAAACGACCACGACCTGCTGCGGCATCATCAGCATTGTTATATTGCTTCACCGCGCATTGACGACATGCACCGACTGAACCCAATGCTGGATGCCAACAGAAGTACGGAATATCTAAGCCAAGCGACAAACACGCTTTGAGTAGATTATCTGCACCGTCAACATCAAATTGCTTGCCATCGACATGAATGACTGCCATCTCGATTCCTTATGCTTGAATAACTGAAATATGATTGGTCGCACTGACTGGCGTTGCACGAACGCCTGCCTCGAACTCTGGGCGGAAGAATTTGAGCGCGCTTTGTAGCGGCTCCATCGCACCAGGCGCATGCGCGCAGAATGTTTTTCCGGGGCCTAAGAAACGCGTGAGTTGCAGCAAGACATCAATATCTTCTGCTTTACCTTCACCCGCTTCTAACCCTTTAAGCAGTTTCACTGCCCACGGCAAACCATCGCGGCAAGGTGTACACCAGCCACATGATTCACGCGCAAAGAATTCTTCTAAGTTACGAACCGCTGAAACGATATTTTGGTTTTGATCAACAACCATGATCAAGCCAGTGCCCATACGGCTACCTGCTTTACCAATCGTGTCAAAGTCCATTGCCAAATCAAGGTGTTCAGGCATCAAAAAGTCAGTTGATGCGCCACCCGGCAACCAGCATTTCAGCTCTAAGCCGTCTTGCATGCCGCCAGCCAATGCTAGAATTTCACGACCTGTTGTACCGATTGGCAATTCCCATAGACCCGGGAATTTGACCTTACCTGATGCGCCATAAATCTTGGTGCCAGCATCGCCACTTCGGCCATCTGACAAGCCTTTAAACCACGCCGCGCCGCGCACCAGAATTGGTGGGACATTGCAGAGCGTTTCGACGTTATTCACAATCGTTGGTTTGCCCCATGCACCCGAAATTTGCGGGAACGGTGGTTTGGTGCGTGGATTAGCACGACGACCTTCGAGCGAGTTAATCAGTGCAGTTTCTTCACCGCAAATATAACGGCCTGCGCCAGTATGTACATGCAGTTCAAAGTTATGACCTGAACCGAGAATGTTCTCGCCCAAGTAACCTTTCGCTTTCG
>CAYJUB010000222.1:0-2067 GCA_964373145.1 uncultured Moraxellaceae bacterium | reverse complement strand
TCAAAGTTATGACCTGAACCGAGAATGTTCTCGCCCAAGTAACCTTTCGCTTTCGCTTGATCAATCGCTGCATTCAGATTCTTAGCCGCAAGGATGTATTCACCACGAAGGAAAATATAACCCGTTTGCGCGCCAATCGCGTGCGAAACCAAGATCATGCCTTCGATCAATTGATGCGGCAATTTTTCCATGAGCAGGCGGTCTTTAAACGTGCCCGGCTCCATTTCGTCAGCATTACAGACCAAATATTTCGGGCCGACATCAGGCGCGCCTTCTTTGTTCATTGGAATCAATGACCACTTGATCCCTGCTGGAAAGCCTGCACCACCACGACCACGGAGCACGGCATCTTTAACCACGCCTTGTACATCAGCAGCAGGCATCGCCAATGCTTTTTTAAGCCCTTGATAGCCTTCAAGTGACTCATAGACATCAATATCAAGCACTTCGTCAAATTTGCTAAGACGCCAAGTCAATGGATGCGTTTCCGCTGAACCATTGCAGTGAATTGGAGTTGGTGTCGTTTTGGTGACTTTAGCCGCTTCGATTTTTGCAGCTTTTGCAGCAGCTTCTTCCGCTGCTTTCGCTTCCGCTTTCGCAACTGCAACGCCTGCCGCTACGCTGACTGCGCTACCATCGAGCAAGCCGTCTTTTGCATCGGCTGTTTTTTTCAAATCGTTAGGATCGGTCATACATATTGCTCCAACACGCCAGCAACTTGCGCTTCTGACACTAAACCATAAGTATCTTCATCAATCATTAAGGAAGGTGCTTTATCGCAATTCCCTAAACAACAAATTGGCAATAAGGTGAATCGACCATCAGGGGTCGTTTGACCGTATTGAATGCCAAGCTGACGTTTGAACACGTCAGCCAACGATTCATTACCCATCAAATAACACGCAATCGAATCACACAACAAAATCACATGACGACCAACAGGTTGGCGGTAAATGCGGTTATAAAACGTCGCAACGCCTTCTACGTCAGGGACAGAGATGCCCAACACTTGAGCAACAGCATTGACTTGATCATCGTCCACCCAGCCATTGCGCTTTTGCACATGCTTGAGTGAATCCAATGATGCCGCACGCGGATCAGGATAATGATGCATAAATTCATGAATCGCATCAATTTCCTGCGCAGTAAGTACCGCTTCAACATCCACATGAATATGAGGTTGCTTATCGCTTACGATTCGCGCAGCTTGTGCCGCCTTATCTTTAAAAATCATCATCTTAATAAGTCCTTAGCGATCCACGTCAGCCATAACAAAGTCAATGGAAGCCAAATAAGTAATCAAATCGGGCACCATACTGCCATTAATTACCGATGGCATTTGCTGCAAATGAGGGAAGCTCGGCGTACGAATACGCGTGCGATAACTCATCGTGTTGCGATCGCTGGTCAGATAATAACTATTAATACCTTTAGTTGCTTCAACCATCATGCTGGCTTCGCCTTCAGGCATGACAGGACCCCATGACACACTCAAGAAGTGAGTAATGAGGGTTTCAATATCTTGTAGCGTCTTGTCTTTCGGTGGCGGCACAGTCAACGGATGATCCGCTTTGTACGGACCTGAAGGCATATTATCTAAACATTGTTTGATAATACGCACAGACTGACGCATCTCTTCGATACGCACCAAGCAACGATCATACGCATCGCCGTTGTGAGCCAGCGGAACTTCAAAGTCGAAATTCTCATAACCACAATAAGGACGTGCTTTACGCAAATCGAAATCAACGCCAGTCGCACGCAGACCTGGACCCGTTACGCCCCACGCCAATGCTTGACGTGCGTCATATTGCGCTACGCCTTTGGCACGACCCATAATCATCGAGTTTTGGATTGCTGCTTTGGTGTATTCATCTAAGCGTTTTGGTAGCCAATCGACGAAATCGCCAACCAGTTTTTCCCAACCATTTGGCAAGTCATGCGCAACACCGCCGATACGGAACCATGCTGGATGCATACGGAAACCAGTAATGGCTTCGATGACATCGTAGGCTTTTTGGCGATCGGTAAACATAAAGAAGATCGGCGTCATCCCGCCCAAATCTT
>CAYJUB010000221.1:0-4713 GCA_964373145.1 uncultured Moraxellaceae bacterium | reverse complement strand
AATGAGTTAGCTTCATAAACATAGACTAGCACCTTTGCTAATCTAGTACAGCCCCAAAAAGAATGAATAAATACTTCAAAAACATGATTTGTAAATCTCCATCTAAGTGCAGAGGTTTATAGCACTCCGTTATGCCTAGCTACTCTTATGCGGCAGAGGTGACAAATATGATGCCAAAACGTGCCACATAAGATCCCTGTTTTAATTAAAAATATAACAATAAATTTGTCACCGAAATATAGCTAAGTCAACATAAATTCTATATTTTTGTATTGGTGTAATTTCTTTGCATCATGGAGCAGCTTCCACAATTCAGCTCTTATTTGTCATTAAATAATCTATATGTATATATCGAAACTCTCATTTTGGAAATGAATCATTTTCTTCTCATACATTAATGGTGATTTATTTATGAACTAGCTATAATGTACATATTAGCTAGTTAATTTTCGGGATTATGTTTATGCTAACTATGGCATCAGTTGAAGCTCAAAACAGCTTTGGGAACTTACTCGACAAGGCGCAACGCCAGATGGTATCCGTGACTCGTAGAGGGCGCGCGGTTGCCCTAGTCATGTCGCCAGAGGTGTTGGAAGATTACGTCGATGCTCGCCTTGCGATGCAAGCTGAAACCGAAGGATTCGCCACAGACGAAGAGACGAAAGCTTTTTTAACATCGATCCATAATGCTTAAGTACAAGTTAACCAAGCAAGCCCTTGGATTTTTAAGAAAAATACCAGCCAAACACGCGCAACAAATTATTTCCAAAATTGAAAAAATAGCAGACGACCCTCAAGCAGTGCCAAGCATTCAGCTTGAAGGTTTTCCACATCTAAGACGAGCCAAATCTGGCGAGTATCGATTTATTTTCCAATTCAAAGATGGCTTTGTAACCGTTTACGTTTTAAAAGTCGGAAAAAGGAATGATGGGGAAGTTTATAAAAACCTTGAAAACTTGGATGACGCGTAAAAAGCCTGCATAGCATCAAAAACATGATGGAATCTTAAAAGGGTGCGCCGTGCACACCCTATGAACTTGTTATTTATGCGCTTTGTGCATTTTTTCTGAGTTCTTTTTGTAAGAACATTTCCATAGGAATAAATGCGAAAGGAATAATAGACGCCAATACCACCATCAGCCAGCGAACGACTGACCAACCTTGTGTATGTGATGCAAAAAGCGAAAGTACGAAATATGATAAAAATAGCGCACCATGCGTCATACCAATCGTAAACACAAATTCTCTGCTAATCATTCCAAGAGATACGCACAATATCAGTAGAAATGAGCAACCTTCTAACAAGCTTGCGATTCTAAAAATCTTTAACATCTAAAATATCTTCCCATTTGTTGGATGCAGAAAACTACTCGCTTAGCGCGCAAGTGCCTACAGCAAAGTCAAAAACTGAGATTACCTCAGAACCATCAGAAATAACACAATAAACAGCTGGATCCTTGTCGAAGTAAGCGTAGGACGGCTAAAGCGTATGATCACCAATGCCCAAGTTCAATAGATTCATATCATCTCACCCACCCAATCATGTAAAATAACCCCCTTATTACACCTAGAAAACCTGAGATTCCCCCATGAGTGAAAACCAAACGTTTGATAGCGATGCTTTGCTATTCGCAGAACCTGAGCTAAAAGGTCATAAAGCGCGTAAACGGTTTGGACAAAACTTCCTACATGATCAACGGGTCATTGGACGAATCGTCCAAGCGGTTGCGCCGCGTCTCGGTGATAACTTAGTTGAGATCGGGCCAGGAATGGGGGCGTTGACTGCGCCATTATTGGCGGCATCATCACATTTGACCGTGCTGGAATTGGATCGTGATTTAGCTGCAACTTTGCCAGCGCGCATGGGTCATCCACAGCATTTGACGATTGTCGAAGGCGACGCGCTGCGTTTTGACTTTGCGCAAATGGAAAAGTTGGACAAACCACTACGCGTGGTTGGAAATTTGCCATATAACATTTCGACGCCGCTGCTGTTTCATCTCATTCGCTACGGTGCAGCGGTTAAAGACATGCACTTTATGCTGCAAAAAGAAGTCGTTGATCGCATCGTTGCAGAACCGAAAAACAAAGATTTTGGGCGTTTGTCGGTGATGATTCAGTATTACTGCAAACCGACGTTCTTGTTTGAGGTGCCACCAGGCGCGTTTAATCCACCGCCAAAAGTCACCAGTGCGGTTTTTCGTTTAGAACCTTACGCGGTCAAACCAGTGCAAGCGCGTAATGAAAAATTGCTTGCAGCGATCGTCTCACAAGTGTTTAACCAACGTCGTAAAACTCTGCGCAATACCTTAAAAGGTCAAGTCGATGAAGCGGGTTTTGCTCAGTTGGGCATTAGCCCGATGGCGCGTCCTGAAACGTTAAGTATTGCTGATTTTGTGGCGCTGGCGGATTACGTCGACATCAATGTGAAAGATATTCAGGCTATTGTTGATTTATCAGATGATATGACTGCTGATGAGAGTGTGGATAATCAATAATGCCAAGACGCTACAACTATGTGATCGGGGATTTGCAAGGCTGTTTTACCGCACTCCAAGCCTTGCTCGAACACATTGAATTTGATGAAAAACACGATCACTTGTGGTTCGCTGGTGATCTGGTCGCACGCGGCGAAGACTCACTGGCGACATTACGTTTTGTAAAAAACTTAAGTGATAAAGACGTCGCACAGACGGTACTCGGTAATCACGATTTGCATTTACTGGCCGTTTGGCGCGGCTTTGGTAAATTGAAGAAAAATGATCGCACTGCACCCATTTTTGATGCGCCCGATGTGGCTGTTTTACTGAATTGGTTACGCAAACAACCTTTGCTGTTGCGTCCTAATCCTGATCATGTGTTGACGCATGCTGGTTTGCCGCATTGCTGGACGACTGAACAGGCCGAGAGTTTGGCGTTTGAAGTTGCGCTGGCCCTGCGTGGAAATTTTATAGAACTTGATCAATATCTTTCAAATATGTACGGCAATCAACCTGATGTCTGGTCAGAAAATTTGATTGGCGAAGCACGTTTACGTGTGATTACCAATTACTTTACCCGTATGCGTCTGGTTGATGACATCGGACGACTTGAGTTTGATTTTAAAGACGGCTTGGATGTGCCAATGCCTGCTGGTTTTGCACCTTGGTTTGATCGAGCACCGCAATTACAGCGTACTGAAAAAGTGTTATTTGGGCATTGGGCTGCGTTAGATGGGGCAGGTCAGATGAGAGGTGCTATTCCACTCGATGGCGGTTGCGTTTGGGGTGGCAGTTTGGTGGCTTATCGTTTAGAGGATGGGCAGCGATTTTCGACCGCAGCAGGCTGTGGATTAGGGTGACAAACACGCTTAACACGCCAGTGGATAAAACTGGTGCGTTCAAGCTCAATGCGGATTTTGTCGTGATGACTGCCTAAATCTAAAACATATTGATTAAAATAATTTTGATAATAGTGACTGATTTCATCTTCACTTAATCCCTGCACATGCAGTGAGAGCCAGACTTCACGATCCATTTCTTGATAGAGCCTTGGCCAGACGTGCTTTAGGTAATGACTCCCAGCGCCTTTCCATTTCTTTTCTGGATGCGTGTTGGTCATGATATGGGTGAGGAATTACGGTGGAATTCGTTGGTTAAATACCACCATGTCTTGGGTTTGCAGAGCGGTCAACACTCGGTGCGCGGCCCAATAGGGCGAAAGAAAATAAAGACTTAGAGGTATCAGCATGATGCAAATCAGCGACAATATCCAACTCAGTTTAGTCATGCCTTTAAGTGTACTGAGCGGTAGCTTCGGAGCGTAGTGATTAGGATGCATGCGTGTTTTTGGTCTTATATGCTCGAATAGTGTGAAAAAAGGGATTGTGCGTTAAACGTGTTGATCATGCAAAATGATTGATGCACTCATAAAGAGTGAACTATGGTGGCTATTGAACCATACTTTTCTATAAGACTTCGTAGCGATTTTTACCATTTGCTTTGGCACGATAAAGTGCGTCATCAGCTTGGCGTAGTAGTTGATCTACTGTCATGTCTGGCTGTGGTACGCAAACAGAAACGCCAGCACTCACTGTGACGATATTCAAGGGACTATCGGGATGTGGGATTGCTGACGCATTGATCCTTGCAATCAACCGCTCGACTTGTTGCTGGGCTGATTTCAAATCCATATCTGGAAAGAGTAGGACAAACTCCTCCCCACCATAACGCGCTGCAAGTTCACCACCTCGTTTGGCTTCTTCGCTAATCAGTTGTGCGACTTGATGTAAGCATTTATCTCCAGCTAAATGACCAAGTACATCGTTGTAACGCTTAAAAAAATCAATATCAATCATGATGATGGTGAGTGGTTGCTTTTGGCGAAGCATACGATTCCATTCAACGACCAGTATCTCATTGAGATAACGTCGATTGGCAAGCCCAGTGAGCGCATCTTCACGGGATAACTTTTCACTTTTTTCGAGCGATAATTTTAAGAGGTAAGATTGGAGGAAGTTAATCCGTTCTTGACGCCCCAGCCCATAGGCGAGAAACATGGCGAGGAAACTGGCGGTCGCAAAGGCTGGCGGCATGATGTGCCAATCCATTTGCGAGCCCATTGCATAAGTGATTAAAACGCCGCAAATACCGCCGACTATATTTGTAATCATCGCAAGCTGAAGGCGCAACCCGACAAAGCAATAAGTAAAAAATAAAATATAGGTGAGTCCGA
>CAYJUB010000220.1:0-4722 GCA_964373145.1 uncultured Moraxellaceae bacterium | reverse complement strand
AAGCCCCCCTATCTAAATCTTCCCCCTCAGGGGAAGACTTCAGGGCAAAAGCATTAAAAATCCATTTCAACTATTAAGGCAGACATAGCTCTTTGCAAAGGGAGGAACTGTCCCCTCCTTAGAAAAAGGAGGGTTAGGGAGGATTTAGCTTTTGATTCTTTTGACTAAAGTTAATGAAGAGAACTTAAATACAACCTCATCACATCCGTGGCTTAGGCGCTGGCTGTTTCGCCGCTGGCGACGCCTTAAATGCTGCGATCACCCGATCGATGGCGGCAAGTTGAGCTTGAGCTGCGCGCTCACCTTCAAGAATACTTTGCTGACGACTATTCAAATCCAGAATACCGACGCTGCCGACATTCGGCGTAATCACAATACTGGCTTGTGCAAGTTCTTTGTCGATACCCTGTTGGCCCATGATGTTAAAGGTCTGATCAAGCACGCCAAATACCCCACCTGATCCCGCCTTCGGGCGTGCAGAAATATCCACAGCAATCACAATATCAGCGCCCATATCACGTGCAGCAACCACTGGAATTGGGCTGACTAAACCACCGTCGACATAGCGTTTACCCGCAATCGTTGCAGGAATAAAAACATTCGGAATACTGCACGATGCACGCACTGCCTGTCCTGCATTGCCATTATTGAATACTGTTTTTTTACCCGTATCCAGCTGAGTGGCAATTGCGGCAAAACGAATCGGAAACTTCTCAATTGTTTTCTGCTTCACCTGAAGATTGACATAATCTTGCAGTTTTTGACCGATCATAAAACCTTGGCTACTAATCGTAATATCGCGAATATCGGTTTCTCTCAACCCTGACGCAACTTCCTGAAGCTGATACGGCGTCATCCCACTGGCATATAGACTGCCCACAAAACTACCCGCACTTGTGCCAGTCACAATTTTTGGTCGAATCCCATGCGACTCCAGCACCTTAATCACCCCAATGTGCGCAAAACCTTTCGCACCACCGCCACCCAAAGCGAAGGCAATGATCGGTTGACGCGTTTGAACTACAGAAACAGTTGGCGTCGGTGTCGTAGTACAACCACTTAAAAAGGCCAGACTTAACCCTAAGCCTAACCATTGTTTTGACAATTTAACCGAATGTAAACGCATGACGTTTTCTCGCTTTATAGCTTAAATAACTTGATTAATAACTTGTAAATGATGCGAATCGGGAGTCTCTAACCATCAAGCCTTAGAGAAGCGTATGTATATTATAGATTTCTAAGTTGCAATGATAAATTTTCTGGACTGCACCCTTTTAGCCCTTTATAAAACGCTAAAATTTTGGGTAAATCAGCCTCATAATCGCCCGTTGGTTCAAAGACACCTAAGAACACTTCTGCCTGACGTTCATAATCGAAACCGAGCATCACAATCGGAACTTGCGCAGCAAACGCAATATGATAAAAGCCCTTTTTCCAACTGGTCGCGGCCTTTCGCGTGCCTTCAGGCGCAATGAATAGCCAGAATTTATCTCGTTTTATGAACTCCTCACACATCTGCTCGACTAAGCCCGTTGCCGAAGCGCGATTCACAGGAACCGCATTGACCCAGTCCAACAACCCACGCAGCGGAGGACGATACAGCTCCTCTTTAACCATGATCGACACTTCAAGACCTAAGGCAAGAGCAAACTCAATGCCGTATACCCCGTCCATATTTGAGGTGTGCGGTGCGCCAATGACCACTGCTTTAGAAATATTAGGAATTTCACCTAGCACACGCCAGCCTTGCAGCCGTATGATATTTCCCCAAAACAAACGACCTTTCGTTGAAGCCCGCTGCGGTATGTTTGCACCGAGTGTGGGAAGTTTTAATTGTTCTGACATTCAATATCCCAACAATGAAAAATGATCATTTATACGCTCATTATAAACTACAAATGATTCACTGTTGCTTATCCACAACGAACAGATGAATGGCTCAAATTACCTTTATAAGTCCCGTTATCAGTTCCGTTATTGAGCCACTTCAATCGTTAACCCATAACTCACGACTTGTGCAGGCGGTTGTACGGTCCGATCACGATTGGTTGCGGGAAATGTTGCACTCAGCAAATACACCCCGGTTTGATCAAAACTGACTTTTGCACGACCTTTTGCATCGGTCACGACATCAGGACGCTCGCGCTTAGTGTCTTTGTCATACTGACTTGCACCACGCGTCACATCGAAAGTCAAACCACTGATCGGCTGACCATCCATCCGCGCCTCAATCTCAAAACCATCCGTCACATACACTTCACTAGGATGCGTGATAGGTCGCACTTCAAAACCTTTCCCGGTAAAACCAACGATTGGCGATGGTGCGCCTTTAGTGGCATAGGTCGCTGCCTGATTAAGCATGTTGCTGACAATAATCTGAGCGTCCGCAGGCAATTTACTTTCTAAAATACTGGTCGGAGCTTTTGCTGGCTCGGCTTTCACGGCTTCAGGTTTTGCCGCAGCGTCTTTTTCAATGTTCTTTGGCACATTGTCTTTCTTGGGTTCAGCTTTCATGCCTGCCATCGGTCGAGGCTGCATCACACGAAGCCATTGCCCATCAATCAAGGCATAACGCGTTGGCAGCAATGCAGTATTTGCCGTTTGAATAAAATAAGTTCCGCGTTGACTGACATCAGTCTCAAACAAACTCAATTTCTTCAATTCCACAGCCGCAGGCACTTGCTTGGTCGTTCCATCGGGCGCGGTCACGGCAAATTCGGTTTTAAAATTCCGGCTGGATGCATAAAAATGATCCCCAGCAATACCACTTTGGATGCTAATGCTACTAGTTCGCACATCCACATCAAATTGCTCAGGTAATAAAAACGGACTTGCCGCATAACTGGCACTGACCGCCATACTCATCAAGGTCAATACGAACGACTGACGTAAAATCATGTTTAAACCGAACATAAGGCATTCCTCAAAAGCATTTTGATGCAAAAATTTGTCAATGGTTTTCTATATCGCCAGACTATAGAAACCTCAGTGCATAATCAATAGTTGATAATCACTCTCAATTGCCATATTATTCTCACATAGCTTAATCCGATATTCATTTCGTTGTTCAGCACGTCAAATCCATGCTGTCACCTCATCACGAAACTGTTGTGCCTCAACTGGAGTTCATGTTTATGTCACCGCTCACGCCACGATTTACATTACGTCCATTAGTTGCGCAACTGCTTGCGATCGCAGGTTTTGGTTTATCCGCTTGTTTGCCAACGATGGCAATCGCTCAATCCAATGCCGTAACACCGCACACGCTCACGCAAGCACAGCAGCTACATCAAGACGCTCTACATAGAGATCATGTGCTCGGCACGTCACTTGATATGTTGGCATTGAGCGCAACACCCAACCAAACCCAGCGCGCATTTACCGCCGCCATTGCCGAAATTAACCGCCTAGATCGCGTCCTCAGCACCTATCGCACCGACAGTGAAATCAGTGCCTTAAATAGCCCAGAAAATGATGGAAAGACCATCCAAGTTTCTACAGATTTATTCAACGTGATTGACGCCTGCGAAGCATGGCGCGATCAAAGTGGTGGCGCATTTAGCGGTCGTATGGGGCACTTGATTCAACAGCACAACGCCAGTCTAATCACTGCCGATACACGCGCAAACTTAGCGCAACAAGCCAATACCGCTCACGTGGTACTAGATACAGCCACACAAAGCATTACCCGTCCAGAAGCGGTGCAATTTGCCACTGATGCGTTGGCGAAAGGTTATATTATTGACCGCGCGATCAGTGCAGCACGCCAAGCGGTGCCTGAGCTCGCTGGGTTCATGGTCGATATCGGCGGTGATGTTAAAGTCTGGGGACAAGCACCACGCGCTTCAGGATGGAATGTTGGCATACGCGCCGCAGGACAACGCGCAGACAATGCAACGCCAGCGCAGACCTTACAATTGAAAAATACGGCTTCGGTTGCCTTTAGTGGCAAAGGTGCGCGTGACATCGCTCACACAAATGATTCACACCTGCTCTCACCGATTTCTGGTCAAGCACTCAACCACGTTGAACAAAGCATCGTGGTTGCACCCCACGCTGCGGATGCCGATGCACTCGCGACTGCATTAGCCGCAATGACTCCTGCCGAAGGCATGGCGCTGATCGCAAAACTTGAGCATACCGAAGCACAAATGACCCTAAGTGATGGACAGACATTCAGTTCAAGCGGTTGGCACAATTTGGTCGCAACTGAACAGCATTACGGCGCAATGCGCACGGTTGCCAGCTCAAGCTCATCAAGTACATGGCCAACAGGCTACAACGCCGTGCTCGACTACGAGATTCCGAAGATCACCGCCTCGAATTATCGCGCACCTTACGTGGTCATTTGGGTCACTGATTCAAGCAGAAAACTGGTACGTACCCTGCATATTTATGGTTCACAAGACAAATGGATTGACTCCAATTACATCTGGTGGAAACGCTACGGTCGGACGATGACCAATCTAGACACCGTAGCAAAACCTTCGCGAAACCCTGGTCGCTACACCGTGGCATGGGATGGCAAGGACGATGCAGGACAGCGCGTTGAACAAGGTAAATATACCCTGCACATCGAAGCCACACGCGAACATGGTGGACATAGCTACCAAACATTGGATATAGATGCAGCGCCAAAAACAAGAACGCAAAACACAGCGGAAAAAGACGAGTTAGGGGACTTGAAATTCCCTTTTGATCTAGAAAATTAATGACCCGCAA
>CAYJUB010000219.1:0-4750 GCA_964373145.1 uncultured Moraxellaceae bacterium | reverse complement strand
TTTAGAAGACAAAATTACGTTTTGCCAGATTCTAAAGTCATCAAAAAGTTCGCCATATTGCCCGAAATGAGTGCGGACAGACAAGCGTCATTTGCTATTTTCTGCACTTTTCTAGTTTGATATTTAATGATATTGAAATGATTAGCAATAGTGCTTTATAAAAACAACGATTATTTACGCTTGATCACATCGAAAAGTTTTAATATGAACCTATGTTTTTTAGAGTAGCTTTTAACAATGCGATTTGAATTGATGAAAAAAACTCAAGCACACCTTCCCAAAACGATGAGCAAGTTGGCTCTCGCTTTTGTGCTACCGTTCGCTTTATCCATTAACAGTGCGCAAGCCTTTGAACCCTTTCAAGCCAATTACAGTTTTAATATTGCTGGATTATTGAATGGAACAGCTACACGTACCTTGACCGTTCAAGACAACATTTGGAATTATAGTTTTAAAGCGAGCGTTGCCTCATTAGCAACGGCAAGCGAATTTAGCAATTTTAGGATCAAATCATCCAAAAATAATGATAATTCAGTACCTGCACCCAGAATTGAATCATTAGATCATTCCTACAATTTTAAATTTTTAACCAATAAAAAGAATAATAGTTTTAAAGTTGATTGGGATAATCAAGTGGTCAATGCCACAAATCAAAACGGCAACCGCACTTATCCAGCTCAAGTTGGCATGCTTGATATGCTCGATTTGGAGTTGCAAGTCCGTGAAGACATTAAGCATAAAAAATTACAGCCGTTTTATTTGCTAGCTGATGATAAAGGCATATCCAAAATTAGTTTTGTCAATGAGGGTGCTGAAAAAGTATCAACGGATGCTGGTACGTATGACACGTTAAGAATCCGTTTAGTGCAAGAAAATCAAAACCGTAAAACGTATTTCTGGTTAGCCCCGAAGTTGGATTATTTACCGGTGAAAGTTCGTCAGGATGATGGCAATCTGACTTATATATTAAATTTAACCAGTTATAAGTCCAACGCAAAGTAAACAAAAGACTTGATCGTCTCATTTGATTACTGATTTTTTTAGAGTAAGCTCATCATAACGGTGAGCTTTTTTTTAAGAATTAAATCATAGATTCAAAAAACTAAGGAATCAGAAAATGTATTTATTAGGCAATGTGTTGGTTGGTTTGGTGGCTCTACTCCATGTCTATTTTTTAGTGCTGGAAATGTTTTTGTGGGATACGCCATTTGGACACAAGGCATTTGCGCTCACTCCAGAGTTTGCTGCTGAATCCAAAACCTTAGCTGCAAATCAAGGCCTCTATAATGGCTTTCTTGCCGCTGGTTTGATTTGGGGAATTTGTTGCGGTGATGATGGTTTTGCAATAAAGCTATTTTTTCTCAGCTGTGTGATTATTGCGGGAATTTTCGGAGCAATGACGGTCAGTCGTAAAATCTTCTTTGTTCAGGCATTGCCTGCAATGATTGCGGTCGGTGTGATCGTGATGTCGCGATAATATTTATTTCAATCAATTCACTGTAGGGGCTCCTTGTGGGTGCCCTTTTTGTTTTCAATGGGAATTTTCTTTAGGGCGACCACAAGGGGAGCCCCTACATTTTGATCTTTATAAAAAGGTCATCTCGAAATATGCGGTAGTCGTTGTAGGCGCGCATTAAGATCACTTCGACAGGCTCAGTGAACTTAATTGTAATCTTACTCTGCTCGCGTCGCTCTCAGCACTTCTTCAATGGTTGTTTTACCCAAAAGCACTTTCTCCAATCCATCTTGGCGAATTGACGGCGATAACGTCCGCGCTAATGTTTCCAATTCATGTTCAGCCACTTCGCTATGAATTAAGCGGCGCATTGCATCATCGACCGGTACAACTTCATAAATCGCTGTACGACCATAAAATCCTGATTCATTGCATTTTTCACAACCAACTGCGACTGGAATTTGCAGTGGATGTTCGTGTTCAATTTGGCTGAACAACGCCTCTTCATAATCATCCGCTTGGCGGCGTGTATGGCAATGCGGGCACAGAGTCCGCACCAAACGCTGCGCAACAACGCCAATCAATGAACTCGAGAGTAAAAATGGCTCAATCCCCATATCTTTTAATCGCGTCACCGCGCCAATCGCGGTATTGGTATGGAGCGTTGATAAAACCAAGTGACCTGTTAGCGACGCTTGTACCGCAATTTCCGCAGTTTCTAAGTCACGAATCTCACCAACCATTACTACGTCAGGATCTTGACGTAACATCGCGCGTAAGCTGCGCGCAAACGTCATATCGACTTTGGTGTTGACTTGAGTTTGGCCAATGCCTTCGATTTGATATTCGATTGGATCTTCTGCGGTTAGGATATTTCGCGTTTGATCATTCAGATCAGACAATGCTGCATAAAGCGTGGTGGTTTTACCGGACCCCGTTGGGCCAGTGACCAAAATGATGCCATGTGGTCGATTGATCAACTGCGTTAAACGCTTGTAATCATTATCCATTAATCCAAGCAATGACATATTTAAACGTCCTGCTTGCTTATCCAGTAAACGCATCACGACGCGTTCGCCATGACTGGATGGCAATGTTGAAACGCGAACATCCACTTCCCGACCCGCCAAACGCAATGAAATACGTCCATCTTGTGGAATACGTTTTTCAGCAATATCTAAGCGTGCCATGACTTTGATACGCGATACGAGTAAAGGTGCAAGTTCACGACGTGGTTGGACGATTTCACGTAACTGACCTTCGACGCGCAAACGAACGGAAAGTTTCTTCTCAAAAGATTCGATATGAATATCAGAGGCATTTAAGCGAATCGCTTCAGACAGTAATGCATTGATTAGACGAATAATAGGTGCGTCATCTTCTTGATCCATCAAGTCTTCGGCTTCAGGCACTTGATCGGCAAGGCTAAGTAAATCAGGGTGATCTTCCAATCCCGCTGCAACTTCTTGTGATTGACCACTATCTCGCGAATACGATCCCGCCAATAAACGGGTGAACTCTTCATCGCTCACTGTTTGATAGCTCGCGGGTTTACCAATCATTCGTCTTGCTTCGTTCAGTGCAGGCAAAGGGGCATTATCACGCAAGACTATGATCGTTTCAGCACCATCGAATTTGAGCAACACACCGTGGCGTTTGGCGAAGCTATAAGGAAGTTGAGCAGGTTGTTGGAGAGTAAGCACTACATAGTCCGTTATTTTAAAAGCATACGGTGAGTGTACCGTACGCGTATGTTGTTGTGAAATCACCTGATCATGTAATTAGTCATTAAATTAGTATGTAGCTTGTAAAACAATTTATGGAATGACGTATTGCCAAATGGCCCAGCAGTGCAATGCAGCACCTGCTAAAACAAAAATATGCCAGATGGCATGGTTATAAGGAATCTTTTTGATCGCATAAAAAATAGTACCAATGCTATAACTTAAGCCACCAGCGACAAGTAATGCAAGCAGTTGAATCGGTGCGGCGAGATAAAGCTGGTACATGACCAAAACTGAAAGCCAGCCCATCATCAGATACGTGTAGAGCGAAACACGTGGAAATTTATCAATAAAAAATATTTTAAAAACAATACCTGCAATCGCCAAAAACCAAATCACCACCAAAAGTACATCAGCCAATGTCGTATTTAAAGTAATCGCGAGAAAAGGCGTATAACTTCCAGCAATCAGTAGATAAATTGCACAGTGATCTAAACGATGAAGAATGGTCTTTTGAACTTCATTTTTGGCACCGTGGTACAACGTTGATGCTAGGAACAGCAAAACCATGCTGATCCCATACACCGTCACACCGATCAGCTGCCCATTGGTGAGGACCGTTGAGGCAGACGCTTTCATCAGCATTAAAACGGTCGCAACAATCGCGGCGATCGCGCCTAGTCCGTGACTGAGTGCATTGGCAAGCTCTTCATGTGGATAGTAAGGTTCGACTGGCTTTGGCTGTTGATGTGTTTTTTCTGGCGAATGTTGTGGCATGAGGCTCTCTGAAATAGATCAGTCAGTTGCTGTTTTTGTCCTTGATTCAACATGACAATAGCATTTTTTTTGATGATAAAGCCTGATTCATGTATATAAAACTCATCAATCATGCAGACTTTTTATAATTTCTTCATGGATTGCAAACACATATGAATCAGAAGAATTAGCGCACAATGATAGTGCGTCTTGTTTATTGAATACCAATTGATACCTTTTTTTACTTGTTTATAAACAAACTATGCACCATGCTCTCTTTTATATAGAGGCTATTTTCATGAACATTTTCTTGGTTGGAGGCGCTGTACGGGATTCATTATTAGGTCGCCCAATTACTGAACGAGATTATGTGGTGGTCGGTAGTACTCCTGAACAAATGATTGAACAGGGTTTTAAGCCTGTCGGTTCTGATTTTCCTGTGTTTTTGCATCCGAAAACACACGAAGAATATGCGCTCGCCCGTACCGAACGAAAGTCCGGTATCGGCTATGGCGGGTTTACGTTTTATACATCGCCTGATTTGACGCTGGATGAGGATTTAATTCGTCGTGATTTAACGATTAATGCGATTGCTCAAGCTGAGGATGGAACGCTTTTTGACCCGTATAATGGTCAGGCGGACTTAACTGCGCGCGTACTACGTCATGTCTCTCCTGCTTTTGCTGAAGACCCGCTACGCGTGCTTCGTGTGGCGCGTTTTGCTGCGCGTTATGCTGATTTAGGTTTTACCGTTGCCGAAGAAACCATGTCGTTTATGCGGCAGTTAACCGAAAGTGGTGAGCTACTGCATCTC